>JAOUFA010000519.1 GCA_029858545.1 Betaproteobacteria bacterium | reverse complement strand
CGCCGCCTACTTGCTGGCGATTCCCGCGTTCTTTGCGGTGCTGTTGCCGGCGAAGCCGGGGGCCACGACGCCGTCCGCCTGATTCGCAGGTTCCGCGATGGCCGGACGCCGCGCCTCCCATGACGTCCGCGAGGCGTGTTGCGGCGGTCGGCGCAGTGCGCGCTTGCCGCGCGCACTGCTGCTCGCATTCGGATTACAGTTCGCGTTTTGCGCATCCGCCCAGGCCCCCTTGTCGATCACGAAGACCCTGTTGCAGCCCTTCGATGTCGCCCCGTTTCCCTACGACGGCGGGCTGCCCGACAAGGACCAACCGTTTCTCGACGTGATCGAGGGGGACCGGCGCGGCCACCTGACCCAGCGCGGGGGCGTCTACTGGGAGGACAGCACCTACGCCGACCGGCGCGTGCTGCTTTCCATCCCGCGCGGATTCGACGCGCGCCGGCCCGCGCTGATCATCGTATATTTTCACGGCAATCTGTCGACCCTCGAGCGCGATGTGCGCGACCGTCAACAGATTCCGCGTCAGATCGAAGCCTCGCGCCTCAACGCCGTGCTGGTCGCGCCCCAGTTCGCGGTCGACGCCGCCGATTCGAGCGCCGGCCGTTTCTGGGAGCCGGGTATCTTCGCGAAATTCCTGCGCGAAGCGGCCGATCGGCTTGCGCTGCTGCACGGCGACCGGCGCACACGCGCGCTGTTCCGGCGCGCGCCGGTGGTGCTCGTCGCCTACAGCGGCGGCTACCATCCGGCGGCCTTCGCGCTCACCGTCGGAGGCGCCGGCCGACGCGTGAAGGGAGTGATCCTGCTCGATGCGCTGTATGGCGAGACCGAGCGGTTCGCCGACTGGATCATCCGCCAGCGGCGCGGCTTCTTCGTCAGTGCGTCGGCCGGCATCACGCGCGATGGCCATGAGGCGCTGCGCAGCCTGCTGGTGAAGCGGCGAATTGCGGTACGCAAGAGACTGCCGCGGAGCCTGTCGCCGGGCGGCGTGACGCTGCTCGATACCGACGAGGATATCGATCATTTCGATTTCGTCACCCAGGCCTGGGTTCACGACCCGCTCAGGGCATTGCTCGCCAAGATACCGGGCTACCGGCGCGCGGCGCCCGTCAAATCCAGGCGCGCGCCGCGCAGGCCGGCCAAAGACAAGCCGGTCAAAGACAAGCGAAGCGCGAAGCGGGCGCCCGGAAGCGGGCGCTGATGGCGGGGAAGCGAAGAATCCAGCGCCGACCTTGCGCGCCGGGTCAGCCCGTCACGCGTCGCGCGAGCGCACGCCCCGCCATGCGCAGGCGCTGCGCGAGCGGAAACCGCTTGAAGTTGACCTTCACCGCGCCGCGGGTGAAGGCGGTGCGTTTCGAGTAGTCGATCGCCACGTCAACGATTACCGGCCGCCCCCCGGCGGCGATGCGGCGCGCGGCGTCGATCGCGGCGCCGATTGCCGCATCTTCCGGCATGGCGACGTAGGCGGCGCCGGTGGCGAGCGCCATGGCCTCGAACCGGACCGGCCCGAGACGGCTGCACGGCGTGCGGTGGTACGGAATCTCCTGGGCCTGCGCGATTTGCGACAGGCTGCCGTCGTTGAACACATAGTAGACGATGCCCAGACCGTTCGCCGTCGCGCTGAGGATTTCCATGCCGGTCATCAGGAAGGCGCCGTCGCCGACGATCGAGCAGACTTCGCGCGCGGGATGGGCGAACTTGGCGCCGATCGCCGCCGGTACCGCATAGCCCATGCAGTTGAAGTCGGTCGGCACGATGAGGGTCTTTGGTCCGTACACGGGAAACAGCTCGGCGGTGAGGTAGGTATGGTTGCCGTCGTCGACCGTGGTGATCGCGTCATCGGGCAGCGCCGCGCGCAGCGCGTCGAAGAAGCGCGCCGGGTTGACGCGCCCCTTGCTGTCGTGCGCGAGCCATTGCGCGCGATAGCGACGCTTGTCTTCGTGAATCGCCGCAACGAGCCGCGTATCGGCGGGGCGTGGAGCGCCGCGCCGGTGCAGCTCGGCGAGCAGCGCGACAAGCGCCGTGCGTGCGTCGGCCTCGATCGCGATGCGCGCCGGGTAATTTCGGTTGAGCACCTTGGGATTGATATCGATATGCACCAGGTATTCGGGCACTCTCACGCCGAAGCTGCCGGTGGCGAGCTCGCCGAAGCGCGTGCCCACGGCCAGCAGCGCGTCGCAGTCGGCGAAGGCGTTCTTTGCCGCGGGCACCGCCGCCTCGCCGAAGCTGAAACCGGTGTGCAGCGGGTGCCTGGCCGAGAAGGCGGAGAGTCCCTGCAGCGTGGTGCTGACTGGCGCCTGCAGAAATTCGGCGATCGCGGCCGCTTCGGCGCCGGCCCCGTTCGCGCCCCAGCCGAGGAAGATCCCCGGGCGCTTCGCCGCAAGCAGAAATCCCGCCGCCGCGCCGATCGCCTCGGCCGCGGGGGTGGGCGCGGGCGGCGGCGGCAGGTAGTCGGTGAGCACCCCCGCGTCGCCCGGAAACAATTGCAGATTGACCGGCAGCTCGACCAGCACCGGGCCCGGCTCGCCGGCGATCGCGATG
>JAOUFA010000518.1 GCA_029858545.1 Betaproteobacteria bacterium | reverse complement strand
GCCCATAGAACGGCGGCTCGCGCCCGACCAGGCTTTCGAGAAAGATCAGTTCCGCATCGCTGTGATTGAAGACCGGCGCAGTCATCAGCATTTGCGGCGCACCTTTTGACATGACATAGCGCGGCTGTTCGTGGTGCTTGGTGCTCACCGTCTCGCGTGCGGCGGGATCGCCCGCGGCCTCGAGCTCGGCGACGCCGTAGCAGGTACAGACGTAGGTCTTGTCGGGCTCGCTTTCCACGTATACGGCGGTACCGCGGATGCCGATCGTCGCGGTTGCCGTCGCGATCCGCTTGCGCTCGCCGGGGGAAAACACCGACAACACCTTCCCGGTCACGATACGCAGTCCCGTGGCGATCAGGCTCCCTTTTACCCCGTCGATTTCCACGCGCGAGTTCTTGCGCACCAGCATCGCGTCGCGCGCGATCACGAAAGCGATCTCGCCGTCGGCGCCGGTCGTGACCACATCGCCGGCCTTGACATCCATGCCCGGTCTGGCCGCGACGCCATTGATGCGCGCCTCGCCGCTGGCGCGGTACACACCTTTCTCCAGCGCGCCCGCCGCAAGCGCAGTACGCAACTGTGCGAGCGCAACGGCGAGCGGCAGCCCGGCGGCGAGACGCAACAGGCGTCTTCGCGATTCTCTTCCTCTAGTTCGCATCATCGGTCGACTCCCATGCATCGTTGCAATCGCGCACCCATTCGTGACGCGTCATCGGCGGCGCGCCGCCGCTCTTCGCGCGCGCTGTCACGCCGCAGATTCGAGCACCGCCCGCCCCCGCAGCGTCTCGATAGCCTTCTTCTCGATTTCGCTCGGCCACGAGTGTTCGAACTGCCACCCCCACTGCGCCTCGATGCGCTGTCGGAGGACATCCTCAAGCAGGCGCGCAACGGGACCAACGTCTCCGCATTCGCTCTCCGCCAACGACAATTCCGAACGCAACCACGGACGGAATCCGGGCGATACCCCCGCCCCATCGAACGGTGCCTCAACTCGCAGCATGAAATTCGCGGCGATGACTGCACATTCCCCCATGACGCAGGCGCTGCTTCGCGTAATGCGCCGTCCATGCATCCATACCTCGCTCTCGTTCAGATAGGCGGGCAGCCCGAATTGGCGATACGTCGCGAGCATCGGCGCGAGCGCCCATGAAATCCAGCGTATGTCCCGTCCGGGTGCGAGCCGCCTGGGCACGATGAACGCACAAGAGTAGCGCTGCTCTCCGTCCGGCGGCAATCCAGCCAGCGCAGATTCGAGCGCCAGCGAAAACGCCGCAATCCCGCCGCTCCCGGCAGAAAAACCCGTAGCCGGATCCCTTCGCACCTGAGCCCAGAGAAGAATCGGCGCAGCAGTGCGCGGCTGCGCGAGGGCCAACCCCCGACAAGCCGCTGCGACTTGCAGCGGTTCAACGCGACCGCAGCCTATCCAGCGCGCGAAAATCACGGCGTATCGATAGTGACATCATCGATCGATTGTAGACCATCGCCAGACGAAAATCGGGTCCCGGACTCGCGCCCGCGGCCCTTTCGCGTGCGGAAATGCGCAGGATGTACTACATGAAGAGTGAAACGTCAGCTTCCATCGCCATCGGCAGAAAGGTCGCTGCGCCGCAATAGTCCTTCACTTCCGGAATGAAGTCATCGTGCGTGAAGCCGAACAGGTCAACCGTCATCTGGCAACCAAGCAGGTTGACCCCTGCGTCCATCGCCATGCCGCGCAACTCGCCGATCTCGGCGACGCCGGCATTCTTGATGGTCTGCTTCATGAGCATCGAGCACATGGTCTCGAAACCGGGAATCGCCGACTGTACCGCGTTGGGCATGTTCCAGTTGATGCCCCGGAACCAATCCGGCCCGAAAGGCATCTTCATCGGCATCGCCGGATTACCGAGCGGCGAGACCTTGAGATGCGAAAGATCCTTCCTCAGCAACTGCAGGCCATAGAAGGTGAAAAACACCGAGACATTCCAGCCGAGCGCCGCCGCGGTCGACGACAGGATGAAGGGCGGATAGGCCCAGTCCAGCGTGCCGCGCGTGGCGATGATGGTCATCGAAGGCGTACGCTCGGCCTCGCGCTTGGCGAGCGCCTCGTCGATCTTCCGCGGCAGCAGTTCATCGAGGCGACGTTTGATCAAGTCGTCGATCATTACCTGGTTGGGTGCGGCATCCATGGGCTTTCTCCTCGGCCTGGGGGTCTGCGGGGACCTGTTACATAAACAGCGCGACGTCGGCATCCTTGGCCAGCGACAGGGCAGTCGCCGCGCCGCAGTATTCCTTTACCTCCGGAAGAAAGTCGTCATGCGTGAAACCAAACAGGTCGACCGTCATCTGGCAGCCGATCAGCTTTACGCCCGCGTCCATCGCCATCGCGCGCAGTTCGCCGATTTCGGCCACACCTGCATTCTTGATCGTCTGCTTCATGAGCATCGAGCACATGGTCTCGAAACCGGGAATCGCCGACTGCACCGCGTTGGGCATATTCCAGTTGAGCCCTCTGAACCAATCCGGCCCAAACGGCATCTTCATCGGCATCGCCGGGTTGCC
>JAOUFA010000517.1 GCA_029858545.1 Betaproteobacteria bacterium | reverse complement strand
TCGAACCGTGCCTTCGACGGCCGCGGCAACTACAGCATGGGCGTCAAGGAACAGATCATTTTCCCGGAGATCGAGTACGACAAGATCGACGCGCTCCGGGGAATGAACATCAGCATTGCCACCACGGCGAGGACGGACGACGAGGCGCGTGCGCTGCTCGCCGCGTTCCGTTTCCCGTTCAAGACCTGAGGAATTTCCCATGGCCAAGCTCTCAGTCGTACTACGCGAAAAGAAGCGCCGCAAGACCGTCGAAAAGTTCAAGGCCAGGCGTGCGGCCCTGATGGAGGTCGCGCAAAGCGCCTCCGCATCGGACGAAGACAAGGAGGCGGCGCGGGAAAAGCTGCAAAAGTTGCCGCGTAACGCATCACCCGTTCGCCTGCGCAACCGTTGCGCCATCACCGGGCGGCCACGCGGTGTGTATCGAAAATTTGGACTGGGGCGCAACAAGCTGCGCGAACTCGCCATGCGTGGTGAGGTTCCCGGCGTCATCAAGGCCAGTTGGTAAGGAGAGCTGTATGAGCATGAGCGACCCCATCGCGGACATGCTGACCCGCATCCGCAATGCCCAGACCGCGGGCCATGTGGACGTGAGCATGCCGTCGTCGAAAGTGAAGGTGTCGATCGCCCAGGTCCTCCGGGACGAGGGCTATATCGATGATTATCAAGTGCGCGAGGAAGAGAGCAAGAGGGAATTGCGCATCGGCCTGAAATACTACGCCGGCCGGCCGGTGATCGAACGACTCGAGCGCGTCTCCAAGCCGGGCCTGCGCGTCTATAAGGGCCACAGCGACATTCCTCGGGTCATGAACGGCCTGGGCGTGGCAATTGTCTCGACTTCGCGCGGTGTGATGACCGACCGTAAGGCACGCGCCGACGGTGTCGGCGGCGAAGTGCTGTGCATCGTGGCGTAAGGAGAGAGCGATGTCACGCATCGGAAAGAACCCGATTCCGCTTCCCAAGGGCGTCGAAGTAAGCATTGAAGCGAGCCAGATTTCGGTCAAGGGACCTCTCGGCACGATTGCGCGGGCGATGCACCCGACGGTCGGCATTGAAAAGGCGGGTAACGTGCTGCAGTGCACGGCGATCGGCGAATCGACGGAAGCAAACGCGATGTCGGGCACCATGCGAGCGCTCGTTGCCAACATGATCACGGGCGTCAGCAAGGGATTCGAGAAGAGACTTTCACTGGTGGGCGTTGGTTTTCGCGCACAGGCGCAAGGCGATAAGCTCAATCTGGCGCTGGGTTTTTCCCACCCGGTGGTGCACGCGATGCCGAAGGGCGTCAAGGTCGCCACGCCGACGCAGACCGAAATTGTGATCACCGGTATCGATCGACAGCAGGTCGGCCAGGTAGCAGCGGAAGTGCGCGCTCACCGTCCTCCCGAGCCTTACAAGGGCAAGGGCGTGCGTTATACGGGCGAAACCATCGTCTTGAAAGAGACGAAGAAGAAATAACGGGGTCAGGTCATCATGATCGACAAGAATACTGCGCGCCTTCGGCGCGCGCGTCAGACGCGGCTCAAGATCCGCGAACTCACCACGGTGCGCTTGACGGTGCATCGCACCAACTCGCATATTTACGCGCAAATCATTGCGCCGTCGGGCGACAAAGTGATCGCCAGCGCGTCGACCTTGGAAAAGGAAGTTCGCACGCAACTTAAGAATGGCGGTAACGTGAAGGCTGCCGAGCTTGTCGGTCAGCGTATCGCCGAAAAGGGCAAGAAAGCGGGCATCGAGAAGGTCGCATTCGACCGCTCCGGCCTCCAGTATCACGGACGAGTCAAGGCGCTAGCCGACGCGGCACGCGCCGGCGGCCTGAAGTTCTGACGGAAACGGGACGAATCGTATGGCGAAGATGCAAGGCAAGATGCAGCAGTCGGAGGATCGCGGAGACGGGCTGCGGGAAAAGATGATCGCAATCAATCGCGTCACCAAGGTGGTGAAGGGCGGGCGCGTGCTGGGCTTTGCAGCGCTCGCCGTCGTGGGCGATGGCGACGGCGGGATCGGCATGGGCAAGGGCAAGGCGCGGGAAGTGCCGGTGGCCGTGCAAAAGGCAATGGACGAGGCGCGCCGCAAGCTGTTCAAGGTCAAGCTCAAGAGCGGTACGCTGCACCATTCGGTGATCGGACGGCACGGCGCCGCGAAGGTGCTGATGCAACCCGCCTCGGACGGCACCGGCATTATCGCCGGCGGTCCGATGCGCGCGGTGTTCGAAGTGATGGGCATCACCAATGTACTCGCGAAGTGCTTCGGCTCGACGAACCCGTATAACGTGGTGCGCGCGACCCTCGACGGGTTGCAGGCGATGAATACGCCGGCGGTGATCGCTGCCAAGCGCGGCAAGAAGGTCGAAGAGATTCTCGCGTAGGAGCGCCCGATGGCTGACAAGAAGATAAGAGTGAAACTGGTGAAGAGTATCGCGGGCTGCAAGGAAAGCCATCGCGCCACGGTGCGCGGCCTGGGCCTGCGCAGGATGAACCATACCGTGGAGGTTATCGATACGCCGGCGGTGCGCGGCATGATCAACACGGTCTACTACCTTG
>JAOUFA010000094.1 GCA_029858545.1 Betaproteobacteria bacterium | reverse complement strand
ATGCGCGTGATTTGTGGGGTGGATGAAGCCGGCCGCGGACCGCTTGCCGGACCGGTATGCGCGGCGGCCGTGGTGCTCGACGCGCATCGACCCATTCCGGGGCTGAAGGATTCGAAGCTTCTTTCACCATCGCGTCGTGCGGTCCTCGCGGCAACCATCAGAGAAAGATCACGCGCGTACGCGGTGGCCTGGGCTTCGGTCGAGGAAATCGACCGCCTGAATATCCTGCAAGCGACACTCCTTGCGATGCGTCGGGCTGTCGACGGGTTGGGCCTGAAACCCGACGAGGCGTGGATCGACGGTAACCGTGTGCCGTTGCTCGAATGTCCCGGCCGTGCCATCGTCGGCGGTGATCGCCTGCATGCGGAAATCTCCGCGGCATCGATTCTCGCCAAGACCGAACGCGATGCGGAGATGGTGCGCCTGCACGCTCGATTTCCCGGCTACGGGCTGGATCGGCACAAGGGTTATCCGACCCCTGAGCACCTTGCGACGCTCAGGCGGCTGGGCGTTTGCGACATTTATCGACGCTCGTTCGCCCCGGTGCGCCGCCTCCTGGACGAGCGCTGACTCAACGCTTTCGGATTCCGCTCGACTCGATTCGCCTCGCTGCGCATCCCGTTACACTCAATTGACAGCATCGACCGGGCAAACTCATGACCGTCTTGCGTTCCAGGGACAACCCTCGCGTCCGACGCTGGACCAAACTCGTTCGCGATGTCGGTCTGCGTCGTCGCGAGCGCTGCGCCGTAATAGAAGGGGTGCACCTCGTTTCGAGCTGGCTCGATCGTCGTGGCCCTCCGTCAGTGGTTGTCGCGAGCGAGGCAGGAATGGCCAACGTCGAGATTGCCGCGCTTGTGCACCGCTGCGCAGTGCAGCCGGTAGTGCTCGAAGATCGCCTGTTTCGCGCCACCTTTGATCTCGAGTCGCCCGCGGGGCTCGCTGCGGAGATTTGCGTCCCGCCGCAGAAAGCGTTTCCGCTTTCGGCCTCGCTGTGCGTCCTTCTGGACGGTATCCAGGATGCCGGCAACGTGGGAGCGATATTGCGCAGTGCCGCCGCGTTCGGGGCGCAGTGTGCGGTGCTCTCTGCGGGTTGCGCCGATGCATGGTCGCCCAAAGCCTTGCGTGCCGGCATGGGAGGGCAGTTCTTTGTTGATCTCGTTGAGAACGCCAATCTGGCCGAGGCGATTGCGAGCTTCGGGGGTGCCACACTTTGCACCGTACCGCGGGACGGGGTGCGGCTGGACGAGGTGAAATTCAGCAGGAGGCTCGCGTGGATTTTCGGTGCTGAAGGTGTGGGCGTTGGCGAGTCAGTCGCCGCGCTGGCGAGCGAACGTGTCACGATTCCGATGCCAGGTGGAACCGAGTCGCTGAATGTCGCGGCCGCCGCCGCGATTTGCCTCTACGAGACCGCCAGGCGCGGCTTGGGCGAGGCAGCAGGCTAGTCGGTGCGCGGAAATCTGTCAGAACACATGCCGCTCGAGCTTTAGTTCGCGCAGAATGTTGGTCGCGATTTCCTCGATCGATTTGCTCGTGGAGTCGATCCACTTGATTCCTTCTCGGCGCATCATTCGCTGTGCCTGCTCGACCTCGAAGCAGCAGTTCTCCAGGCTCGCATAGCGGCTGTCGGGGCGGCGCGACTGGCGAATTTCTCGCAGCCGCTCCGGTGTTATCGTGAGGCCATAGAGCTTGGCCCTGCGCAGGTGCAATGCCTCGGGTAGCTTCTTTCGTTCGAAATCCTCCGGAATGAGCGGGTAGTTGGCCGCCTTGATGCCGAATTGCATCGCCAGGTAAAGACTGGTAGGCGTCTTTCCGCTGCGCGACACGCCGGTCAGGATCACGTCAGCCTGGTCCAGTTCGGCCTCGGAGGCGCCGTCATCGTGAGCCATGCTGAAATTGATCGCATCGATGCGCTGCGTGTACTCCTTCCTGTCGGTTGCGCTGTGCGAGCGGCCGATCTTGTGTGTCGAGTGCAAGCCGAGCCCAGCCTCCAGCGGTGCGATGAAGGTTTCGAAAAAGTCCAGGCAAAGGGCCTTTGAGCGCCAGATGACCTGTCGCAAGTCCGTGTTGACCAGTGTCGAGAACACGATCGGCTGGCCATTGCCCTTGTTCTCCTCCTGCTCGATCCGCTCGAGGCATTCCTGAGCCCGCTCCAGGCTATCGACGAAAGGGATGGTCACCAGTTCGAATTCGACCCCTTCAAATTGCGTCAACAGGCTGTTGCCGAGCATTTGGGCGGTAATACCCGTCCCGTCCGAAACAAAAAAAACCGTGCGCCGCTCTGGCATGAGACTTTCCTGAAAGTGGGATATGTGCTGCGCAATAGGTCGCTTCTCGATAAAATAATGCGTTTACGCAGGCTGGGCAACCACAAGGGGAAGCTAGATGACGCGCGTGGCGTGGTTGAAGGACCTCCGGATGGAGCATCTCGAGCAGGTGGGGGGGAAAAACGCCTCGCTGGGGGAGATGATCGGCGGACTTGCTGCGTCGGGGATTCGGGTCCCCGGCGGATTTGCCACCACCGCCGAGGCGTTTCGCGAGTTCTTGTCGGCTGCCGGATTGGACCAGCGTATCGCGACTCGCCTCAGGTCGCTGAACCCGGATGACGTCAAGGCGCTTGCGCAATGTGGCGCGGAGATCCGGAACTGGATCCAGGCGGCGCCGTTTCCCGCGCAACTGGAGAGCGAAATCCGCTCGTATTACGCCGAGCTGACCAAGAGCACTTCTCCCGCTGCCTCATTCGCGGTGCGGTCCTCTGCCACTGCCGAAGACCTGCCCGATGCGTCCTTCGCCGGCCAGCAAGAGAGTTTTCTCAATATCCATGGTGTTGAAAATGTGCTCGAAGCGGTGCGCCACGTTTTCGCCTCGTTGTACAACGATCGTGCGATTTCGTACCGCGTCCACCAGGGATTCGAACACGAGAATGTCGCGCTCTCGGCCGCGGTGCAACAAATGGTGCGCAGCGACCTCGGTGCGAGCGGTGTGATGTTCACGCTCGATACCGAGTCGGGGTTTCAAGGCGTGGTGTTCATCACGGCTTCCTGGGGATTGGGGGAAATGGTGGTGCAGGGAGCAGTCAATCCGGACGAGTTCTACGTGCACAAGGCCACGCTCGCACAGGGCCGCCCGGCTATCGTGCGCCGCAGTCTCGGCGCCAAGCTGCAAAAGATGGTGTTTGCCGAAGCTGCCTCGGCGGGCCGCTCGACGAAGGTGGTGGATATCGTCAACGCGGAGCAGTCGCGCTTCTCGATTACCGATACCGATGTGCTGGAGCTCGCGCGCTATGCGGTCGCGATCGAACAGCATTACGGGCGTCCTATGGATATCGAGTGGGGCAAGGACGGTGCGGACGGCAAACTGTACGTGCTGCAGGCGCGTCCTGAGACGGTAAAGTCCGGGAAGATGGAGGTGAGCGAGCGCTACAGCCTGAAGGGACGTTCGACGCTTCTCGCCAGCGGGCGCGCGATTGGTCAGAAGATCGGCGTGGGCGCCGTGCGGGTCGTTGCAGGCCCTGCCGAAATGTCACGAGTACAGGCGGGCGATGTATTGGTCACTGATATGACCGATCCCAATTGGGAGCCGGTCATGAAGCGTGCCGCCGCCATCATCACCAATCGGGGGGGGCGCACCTGCCACGCCGCAATCATTGCGCGCGAACTGGGTATTCCTGCTGTGGTGGGCTGCGGAGACGCGACGAGCCGCCTCGGGGAAGGGCAGCGAGTCACTGTGTCTTGCGCAGAGGGCGATACGGGCAATGTCTATCAAGGGGAGCTCGCCTTCGAGGTGTCGCGCACGGAACTCGGGGAAATGCCGGACATTCCGGTGAAGATTTCCATGAACGTCGGCAATCCACAGCTCGCATTCAATTTCGCGCAATTGCCGAATGATGGCGTGGGACTCGCGCGTCTCGAATTTATCATCAACAACGAGATCGGCGTGCACCCGCGCGCGTGCCTCGAATATCCGGATCTGCCCGCGGATCTCAAGGCGCAAGTCGCGACTGCCGCGCGCGGCTACGCGGATCCGCGCAGCTTCTTCCGCGAGAAGATGGTCGAGGGGGTGGCGACCATCGCCGCCGCGTTCTGGCCGAAATCGGTAATCGTGCGGCTATCGGATTTCAAGTCGAACGAGTACAAGAAGCTCATCGGAGGCGAGCGATATGAGCCCGATGAAGAAAACCCGATGCTCGGTTTTCGAGGTGCTTCGCGTTATGTGGCAAAAAGCTTCCAGGACTGTTTCGAACTGGAGTGCGAGGCGATGCGCCGCGTACGCAATGATCTGGGCCTCGTGAACGTCGAGCTGATGGTGCCCTTCGTGCGCACCCTCGGCGAGGCAACCAAGGTGTTGGACCTGCTCGCGGCCAATGGGTTGAAGCGCGGTGAAAATGGCCTGCGCATCGTGATGATGTGCGAGGTGCCTTCGAACGCCATTCTGGCTGATCAGTTCCTCGCGATGTTTGACGGATTTTCGATCGGCTCGAACGATCTTACCCAGCTCACGCTTGGGCTGGACCGCGATTCCGGTCTGGTGGCGGAGATCTTCGACGAACGTGATCCGGCCGTACGCGAGTTGCTCGCGACGGCGATCCGTGCGTGCCGCAAGCAGGGCAAGTACGTCGGTATCTGCGGGCAGGGACCTTCCGACCACCCTGATCTCGCGCGCTGGCTGATGGACGAGGGCATCACAAGCCTGTCTCTCAATCCGGATACGGTGGTGTCCACGTGGCTTTCACTTGCCGAGCATCCTGCGCCGCGCGGTGCGGCGCGCCGCAGCGCGGCGAAATAGATCAGGCGCGGGGACGCAGCAGTCGCTGCTTCTCGCGATCCCATTCGCGATCGCGTTCAGCGGCACGCTTGTCGTGCTTGAGCTTGCCGCGCGCCAAAGCGATTTCCACCTTAATGCGGCCTTTCTTGAAATGCAGGTCAAGCGGGATGAGGGTGAATCCCCGCTGTTCGACCTTGCCGATGAGCCGTTTGATTTCCTCTGCATGCAGCAGCAACTTGCGCGTGCGGGTTGGATCGGGAACGAAGTGGGTCGACACGGTATTCAGCGGCGCGATGTGCGCGCCGATCAGCCACAGTTCGCCACCTTTGATGACGACGTAGGCATCACCGATCTGCGCGCGCGCGCCGCGGATCGCCTTGACTTCCCAGCCTTCAAGGGCGATGCCGGCTTCGTGGCGCTCCTCGATGAAGTAATCATGGGAGGCCTTGCGGTTCTGTGCGATGGACATGGTGGAGGAGAGGGGTGATTCTAACTGTTACCGACGTTGCCGGAAGTGAAGATGTTGCCTGCGTCCAGCTGGTCGAGGGCTAGGACTGGATGAAACGCATCGCTCGTTCGTCGATTGTCGCCCAGCCCGCAGCGACGCTGTATGCGCTGGTGCTCGATGTGGAGGCCTATCCGCGATTTCTGCCCTGGTGTCTGGAGGCAAAGGTGCACGAGCGCAGCGCTGCGCGACTGGTCGCGACGCTGACAGTCGGGGTCAAAGGCCTGCGCCAATCGTTTACCACCGAGTGCGTCAGCCGGCCCTGCGAGGCGATTGATCTCTCGCTCATCGAAGGGCCGTTCACGCACTTTCACGCCTCCTGGCGGCTCGTGCCTTTAAACGACGCTGCAACGAAGATCGAGTTCAGCCTGGAGTACGAGTTCAAGACACGCCTGCTCGCGACGCTGCTGGAGCCCCTGTTCGACCACATCGCGAATACGATGGTGGATGCCTTCACGCGCCGCGCGGAATCGACGGGGAGGGCGTAGATTGCGCGTCGAGGTGGTTTTTGCGCTACCCGACGCCGTCGACCTCAGCACGGTCGAATTGCCCGAAGGCGCGAGCGTGGGCGACGCGATCCGGGCGTCGGGCCTGGCTGCGCGCCGTCCGGATATCGATTCAGGTACTCACGGGGTGGGAATATTTGGCGTGCGAAAAACTCTCCACGACCCGGTGGCGGACGGAGATCGAATCGAAATCTACCGTCCCTTGCCGGTCGATCCGAAGGAATCGCGGCGACAAAGGGCCAAATCCCGCTACTGACACCACTGACTGACCGCCTGCCGGGCGCGCGCAGCTTCTTGAGCTGTCTGCGCTTCGTCCAGGACATAGCGTTCGCCTTGAGCGTCGGTACGGGCAATGCGCTGTCCGCTCTCCAGTGCGCGCAGAGACTCCCTGGAATCCTGGCAGTTTTGCTTGCGCGCATCGGCCTCCTGCTTGTCCTTTTCCGCCTTCGCGGCGTTTTCCTTCGCCTCCTTGGCGCGTCGACGAAACTCCATTTCCTGTTCGGCGGGCGTCAGCGGCCCTTTCCTCGCCCCCTTGGCCGGGGCGTTCTTCCCCGCCGTAGTGTCGTTCGCAGCCGGTTCGACGGCGGGGCTGCCGCCACCCCGCGGGGTCGAGAGCGTCTTCGCATTGACTCCTGGCGGCGGCGTATCGCCGTAACGGATCTTGCCGTCCTTGTCCACCCATTTGTAGGTCTGTGCCAGCGCCGTGGCAGCCATGACGCACGCGACGATCAGTAGCGCCCATGCCGGAATCTTCATCGGTGATCTCCTTGATTTCCTGCGCACGGGCAGCAATGCCCGGGCACCGGAAAACGGTAGCCAGTTTTCCATGCAGAGTCAATGAAGTATCTCCCATACGGCAAGCACAATGTGTCTCGCGTATAATGCCGCTTTGCGTGAAAGGAAGTTCCATGCGCGTGATCCAGAGGGCGCTCACATTCGATGACGTCCTTCTACTTCCCGCTCATTCGCGCATGCTGCCGCGCGAAGTTTCGCTGAAAACCCGCCTGACCCGTACGCTCGATCTGAATATTCCGCTCCTGTCGGCGGCGATGGACACGGTGACCGAAGCGCGACTGGCAATCGCCCTGGCGCAGGAGGGCGGCATCGGGATCGTTCACAAGAACCTGACGCCCCGGGGGCAGGCGGCGGAAGTCGCCAAGGTCAAGCGCTTCGAGTCGGGCGTGCTGCGCGACCCGATGACCGTCGCACCGGAGAATACGGTGCGCGAGGTCATTGCGCTGCAAAAGCAGTACAAGATATCGGGATTCCCGGTGCTATTCGATGGCAAGGTTGTTGGCATCGTCACCAACCGCGATTTGCGCTTCGAGACCAATCTTGATCAGCCGGTGAAGGCCATCATGACGCCTCGCGAGCGGCTGGTTACCGTCGACGATGGCGCAAGCCGCGAGGAAGCCAAGCAACTCATGCATAAGCACCGCTTGGAGCGTGTGCTGGTGGTGGACGAGCGATTCCAGCTGAAGGGCTTGGTCACGGTCAAGGACATCCTGAAGGAAACCGAACACCCAAGCGCCTGCAAGGACCCGCAGGGCAAGTTGCGCGTTGGGGCTGCGGTCGGCGTGGGCGAGGGCACCGAAGAGCGGGTGGAACTGCTTGTCGAGGCGGGCGTCGACGTGCTGATCGTCGATACCGCGCACGGTCACGCACAGGGGGTGCTCGACCGGGTGAAATGGGTCAAGAAGCACTATCCGCAGACTCAGGTGATCGGCGGCAACGTTGGCACGGGCGATGGCGCCATGGCATTGGTCGATCACGGCGCCGACGGAGTGAAAGTCGGAATCGGCCCGGGTTCCATCTGCACCACGCGGATCGTGGCTGGGGTCGGCGTGCCACAAATTACCGCGATTGAGAGCGTGGCGGAGGCGCTTGCCGGCTCCGAGGTGGGAATTATTGCCGACGGCGGTATTCGTTACTCGGGCGACATCGCCAAAGCGCTCGCGGCCGGCGCACACGCCGTGATGCTCGGCTCGCTCTTTGCCGGCACCGAGGAGTCACCCGGCGAGATCGAGCTGTACCAGGGACGCTCGTACAAGTCTTACCGCGGAATGGGCTCGCTCGGCGCGATGCAAAAGGGGGCTGCTGACCGTTACTTCCAGGATTCGGAGATGAACGTCGAGAAGCTCGTCCCAGAGGGTGTCGAAGGGCGGGTTCCGTATAAGGGCAGCGCGCTGTCGGTGATCGAGCAACTGATGGGCGGGGTACGCGCGAGCATGGGCTACACCGGCTGCGCGACAGTGGATGAGCTTCGCACCAAGGCACGCTTTGTCGAAATCACTTCGGCCGGTATGCGCGAATCGCACGTGCACGACGTGCAGATCGTGAAGGAAGCGCCGAACTATCGGGTCGAGTGAGGGCGCGTCGATGCACGCCAGGGTCCTGATTCTCGATTTCGGGGCGCAGTACTCGCAACTTATCGCGCGCCGGGTGCGCGAGGCGGGGGTGTACTGCGAGCTCCATCCCTTCGATGTCGACGAGAATTTCGTGCGCGAATTCTCCCCCCAGGCGATCATCCTCTCGGGCGGGCCCGCATCGGTCACCGAGGAAACGACTCCGCGTGCGCCCGACATCGTGTTCAAGCTGGGTGCCCCGGTGCTCGGCATCTGCTATGGAATGCAGACCATGGCGGCCCAACTGGGCGGCAAGGTAGTCGACGGCAAGGTACGCGAGTTCGGTTTCGCTGAAGTCCGCGCGCGCGGTCACACCGCGCTGCTCGACGGTATTCAGGATCGCGTGAACGGCGAAGGCCACGGGCTGTTGGATGTATGGATGAGCCACGGGGACCAGGTCATCGAGATGCCGCCAGGGTTCAAGCTGATGGCCTCGAACGACGCCACGCCCATCGCCGCGATGGCTGACGAAGCGCGGCGCTTCTACGCCGTGCAGTTCCACCCCGAAGTGACTCATACCAGGCAGGGCAAGGCGATCATCGAGCGCTTCGTACACGGTATTTGCGGTCTGGGGCGCGACTGGACGATGCCCGACTTTGTCGGCGAAGCGGTCGAGCGCATTCGTATGACGGTCGGCAAGGACGAGGTCCTGCTGGGGCTTTCGGGCGGCGTTGATTCGTCAGTCGCCGCGGCGCTGATCCATCGCGCGATCGGCGATCAGCTTACCTGCGTGTTCGTCGATACAGGGCTTCTGCGGCTAAATGAGGCCGAACAAGTGATGGAAACCTTCGCGCGCCACATGCACCTGAAGGTCATCCATATCGATGCGAGCACAGAGTTTTTCGGCGCCCTAAAGGGAGTGTCTGATCCCGAGCAGAAGCGCAAAATCATTGGCAAGCATTTCGTCGAGGTCTTTCAGCGCGAGGCGGGGAAGCTCGCGAACGTGAAATGGCTCGCGCAGGGCACGATCTACCCGGACGTCATCGAGTCGGCAAGCGCCAAGACCAAGAAGGCGCACACGATCAAGTCCCACCACAACGTCGGCGGTCTGCCAGAGACCCTGCATCTGAAACTTCTCGAGCCGCTGCGCGAACTGTTCAAGGACGAGGTGCGCGAGCTGGGAATGGTCCTCGGCCTGCCGCGCGAGATGGTGCTTCGCCATCCATTTCCCGGCCCGGGTCTGGGCGTTCGTATCCTCGGCGAGGTGAGGCGGGAGGAGGCCGAACTGTTGCGCAGAGCCGATGCGATATTCATCGAGGAGTTGCGGAACACCCGCGATGCCGAAGATCGCTCCTGGTACGACAATACGGCGCAGGCATTTGCCGTGTTCCTGCCCGTGCGGTCGGTGGGTGTGATGGGCGACGGGCGTACCTACGAGAACGTGGTCGCGCTGCGCGCGGTACAGACCACCGACTTCATGACCGCGCACTGGGCAGAACTTCCGCACGAGTTGCTCGCGCGGGTGTCGAACCGCATCATCAACGAGGTGCGGGGGTTCAATCGTGTCGTGTACGACATCTCCGGCAAGCCGCCCGCGACGATCGAGTGGGAGTAAGAAACCTAGGCGGAACGGCGCAGGACTGCGTCAGGATCGCCTCGTATCTCGCTTATGTCGAGCGTCGCCGATGCGCGGTTTCGGGTTTGAATCCAGAGTTCAAGCTCCAACGGCCCCACGTGCGACAAACAGCCGTCGCTGAATTCGTACAGCTGGCGGTGTTCCACGTCGATCACGGAATTTTCCGGAAAACGCGGATCGGTCTGCCTGCATAGTTCTTCATAGTAGTCCTTTACCACCGCGTCGACCGGAATATTCTCGAATCCGCTGTTCGTCACGCCTGGCAAGTCGGGGTGCTCGATCACCGGTCGAGAAAAGATCCACCAGGCGTATCTCGCATAATCCTTCGGCAGCCACGACCATCGGATTGCGGGAATTCGCGCGCCACCGTTGTTGAACGCGAACCACAGACATTGATCATCGGGCGTACCCGGATACTTTTCTATGGTCCTATGCCACATTGCAAGCAGCGCGCTAGCCGCCGTAGAAACGTCGTAAAACTGCACGCATCCGCTGCAAATGAGCTGCTCCGTCGAATACCAGGGTACACGATGCGAGTAGTGATAGAACCTGTCTTGTATCACCCGCCCATCCAGCCGGACATTGATCGGCCAGAAAGTCTCGTTGTCGACATCGGCGAGCCAGTTGTAGATCGCGAACGAAATCCCGCCATCGATCAATTCGTCGATCAACGTTGGATAGGCCCGAAATACGCAATCCACGTCCAGGTAAAGAATCGGGACACGATAACGGTCGAGCAGGTGCTGGATGAAATTCGGCTTCGTGTATCGCAGGTCGGACGATCCGCGTATGTGGATCGACCTATGGATCGTCGGAATTTCGTGCAGCACGTAGGGAAGATCGAAACGCTCGCATGATTCGCGCAGGTGCTCGGCATAGT
>JAOUFA010000516.1 GCA_029858545.1 Betaproteobacteria bacterium | reverse complement strand
TCGCCGTTAATCCGAGTCTCATGACGACGATGCCTTTCGAACCGCTCAAGGATCTCGCCCCGATCACCCTGTTTGCCGAAATTCCGTTCGTGTTCGTCGCCAATCCCTCGGCGTCGATCGGTTCGATTGACGACCTGGTCAAGCGCGCCAAGTCGGCACCGAAGACCGTCTCAATCGGCCACGGCGGTAACGGCACCGCGATGCATCTGAGCGGGGCGCTGCTTGCACACAATGTCGGTGTGTCGATGTTGCTCGTGCCCTACAAGGGCTCGGCGCCCGTGGTGGCGGACGTCGTCGCCGGGCACCTTCCGGTCGGGGTGTCCGATATCCCCGGATCGATCGGCCAGATCAAGGCGGGCAAACTCAAGGCGCTCGGCGTGACGTCGAGGGAGCGACTGCGCTTTCTGCCCGACGTGCCGACCGTCGCGGAAAGCGGCGTCCCGGGCTACGCCTCGGTCGGCTGGTTCGGCATCGTCGCGCCCGCCGGCACACCCGCCGAAGTCATCCAGCGCTTGAACCAGGCGTTCGTCGCCGCGATGAAGGACCCGCAGGTGGTTGAGCGCATCGCCACCCTTGGCGCCGATGTTTCGCCGGGGTCGCCCGAGGCGTTCGGCGCGTTCATCCGCAGCGAAACTGCTAAATGGGCGGCGCTCATTCGCGCGGCGGGGATCAAGGCCCAGTAAGGCGGGGTGTGCGCGCCGCCGGTCGCCGGCGCCGCGCCTCGTGTTCGGCCGGTTGCCTGCGAGCAGCCGGCTCGAACACGAGCACGCTGCCGCAGGGGTCGAAGCCCCGCCGTCGCCGTGAGTATCGTTCTTGATGCCGGATGAACCAGGCACCCGGCCCGTCGGAATTCGGTGCCGTCCCGCAAAATGAACTTTTCGGCTCGCCGTCTTCGTGAGCGCGTTGCGAAGCGAGCCTGACATAGGGGTTCCCGCAATGCACATAGCCATAATTGGCAGTGGTATCGCCGGCTTGGCCACTGCTTGGCGACTAGGACAACATCACGAAATCGACATTTACGAAGCCACCCAAAGCCTGGGCTGGACTCCGCTTCTTGGGCTTCCCCCGTTTTCCCGGACACTACCCTAAGCTCTTAGAAGCTATTTCTAACTGATCCGGACTTACCTGCCCCAGCGTTGAATGCCGACGCCGTGGATTGTAGAATCTCTCGATGTAGTCGAACACATTGGCGCGCGCGTCATCGCGCGTCACGTAGGTCTTACGGGCGGTTCGCTCGGTAGTCAGCGTCGAGAAGAAGCTCTCCATGGCGGCGTTATCCCAACAATCGCCCCGCCTGCTCATGCTGCAGAGGATGTCCTGACTGGCAAGCAAACGCTGGAAATCCTCGCTCGAGTACTGGCTGCCCTGGTCGGGATGGTGAAGCAGTTGCACCGGCTTGCCTCTGCGCCAGATCGCCCTCATCAGCGCGTCAATGACGAGCTAGGCCGTCATCTTGGAATTCATTGACCAGCTGACGACTATGCGGCTAAAGAGATCCAGCACCGCCGCCACGAACAACCACCCCTCCGCCGTCCAAAAGTAAGTGAAGTCCGCTACCCACTTCCGGTTCGGACCCTGCGCGTCAAACACGCGCTGCAGAACGTTGGGCGCAATCGTGTGTTCTACACGCAGACCTTCGTCGATCGGTCGCCGGCGTCGCTTCAGGCACGCCTGAAGCGACGCCGCCTTCATCAATCGTGCCGTCCGGTGAACACCGTAGCGCTCTCGCCATTTAGAATGTCGCGCTCGGTCGTCACGCGCTTCAATTCCCTGAGCAGCCGCTCCAGCTCTTGCTGCTGCTCGGTCTTCAGTGCCCGTCCAGGCGCCATCTCGCACTTACCTGCCTGCGCCTCACGTACCCGCCGCGTAAGCATGGTGACGTGCAACCCCGGTTCCTGCGCCACCTTCGCCCGCCATACCCCGTCTTGCCTCGCCAGCTTCACCGCCCCCCGCTTGAACTCCGCGGTAAATCGTCTTCGCTCCATCTGACACCTTCGATATCCTCATCTTACCTATCGAAAGTGTCCGGAATATTGAGGGAAGCCCACTGACCTATTTTGACCGCCAATGCACGGGCTGCATCTGGATAGTTCTGAGATTGTGACCAGTCACCGAGATTACCCCAGACAGATTCTGAATGATTTAATGATTCGCGATAAGGTGGCATCTTTCCGTCTTTATTCATAAAGGGCATGGGTGCGACTCGGGGCGGGTTCAAGCACGGCATCGCAGCGCGCCGGACCGTCCTTCAGACTTCGCAGCTGGATTGATTTGCCTGTCGCTCGCTTGACTTGAATCGAGCGGCGACCGCATGATTTGCACCGCAACAGGCATTGGGGTCCGCAAGTCATATCACAACGAGGAGCAACTGTGAGCAAAAACGTTTTCCGGGTTTGCATGCTGAGCGTCGTGCTTCCTTTCGCGGGCACGGCGCTCGCTGCGGGCAGCGACGAGTTGTGGGAGGTCACCACGCAGATGAATATTCCGGGCCTGCCGGCGGGCATGGGCGGCAGCACCCAGCAGGTGTGCCGCGACAAGGATCCGCGCAAGGATGCGACGCGCGGGA
>JAOUFA010000515.1 GCA_029858545.1 Betaproteobacteria bacterium | reverse complement strand
TGAGCGACACGAGTGCCTTGCGGAACTCGGCCTGAATGCGTTCCAGGGCCCGCGTCGTGTCGGCCTCGAAGCGCAGCACGATCACCGGCGTGGTGTTGGAGGCACGCGCGAGACCGAATCCGTCGGGGTATTCGACCCGTACGCCGTCGATGGTCAGCACGCTTTGCGCGCCGGGGAAGGGCTTCGATGCCTGCAACTTCGCCACCAGCGCGTGCGGTTCGCCCTCGGCGAGCTTCCATTGCAATTCGGGGGTGGACGGCGCATTCGGCAGTGACTTGAGCGTCGTGTTGGCGTCCTTCTCGCGCGCGAGAATTTCCAGCAGTCGCGCGCCGGTGTACAGCGCGTCGTCGAAGCCGTACCAGCGTTCCTTGAAGAAGGTGTGTCCCGACATCTCTCCCGCGAGCGGTGCGCCGGTCTCCCTGAGCTTCGCCTTGATGAGTGAATGGCCGGTCTTCCAGATGAGCGGGCGGCCGCCGTGGCGCTCGATCCAGGGCGCGAGCAGGCGCGTGCACTTCACGTCATAGATGATTTGCGCGCCGGGATTGCGTGAGAGTACGTCCTTCGCATAGAGCATCAACTGGCGATCGGGAAAGATGATCTCGCCGTCCTTGGTGACCACCCCCAGCCGGTCGCCGTCACCGTCGAAGGCGAAGCCCAATTCGCAGTCGGTTTTCCTGAGCGTGTCGATCAGGTCGGCGAGGTTCTCGGGGTGCGACGGATCGGGGTGATGATTCGGGAAGGTTCCGTCGACCTCGCAGAAGAGCTCGGTGACCTCGCAGCCCAGGCGCCGGAACAGGCGCGCGGCGAGCATGCCGGCGACGCCGTTGCCGCAATCGACCGCGAGTTTGAAGGGTCGCGCGAGCTTCACGTCGCCGGCGACGCGATCCAGATAGGCTTCGACGACATGGGCTTCACTGCGCCGGCCGGTTTCCTGGGGGAACTTGCCTGCCTCGATGCGCCGGCGCAACTCCTGGATTTCGTCGCCCGAGAGCGTACCGCCCGCGATCACCATCTTCAGCCCGTTGTATTCGGGCGGGTTGTGGCTGCCGGTGACCATCACGCAGCTGCCGCAGTCCAGGTGATGCGCGGCGAAATAGGCGAGCGGCGTGGGCAGCATGCCGACGTCGATCACGTCGGCGCCGGCGGCGAGCAAACCCTGAGCGAGGGCACCGGAGAGTTCGGGGCCGGAGAGCCGCCCGTCGCGGCCCACCGCGAATGCAGGGCGATTGCCGCCGGGCGCGCGCTCGCGCGCGAGCGCGGCGAGCGCGCGCCCGATTTCATGCACGACTTCGCGCGTCAGGCTGCGGCCGACGATGCCGCGAATATCGTAGGTGCGGAAGATTTCCGGGGAGAGGTTCATTTGGCAGGCGGGGAAAAGAGTGGCGGCACGCTGCATCTTAGCAGTTCGATGCGGCCCCCCTCTCGCAGATGAACACAACAGGCGCAATCGGCAAGGCGGTGCGCAACCAGTGTGGCGATGATTCGATCGGTATGATCCCGGCCGGCAAGAAGGTCCGGCCGGTGCGCGGGCGGGGCGGTCGTCGGGGATCGCTTCGCCGAATGTTGGCAATGTGACAAATTACTCGACGGCCGCGTGGCGAGGCGTTCTAACATGGCGGACCTGGCCGCACGCAATCGGTGAAACATGAAGAACGCGCCCCGCCCCTCTCGGAATCTGTCGGTGCTGAGGAACCTTGCCGTTCGCACAAGGCTGGTGATCGGCTTTGGTTCGATCGTCGGCTTGCTGGCGATCAGTGCAGTGCTGGGAGTGTGGGAACTCCAGTCGATCGAGAAGGCGGTTGCTCGCATGGAGGAGCGCGATTTGATCGCCGAGCGGGCCGTCGGCGACTTGCGCCTGGCAACGCAGGCAAATCTGGCGCGGGTGCTCGCGGTGACGCTGAGCGATGCCGTGGAGATCGCCGCGCCGTTTTCGCTCAAGATCGGCGAAACGGAGCTTGAAATCTCCGCGTTGCTGGTGAAGATCGACGGGATTCTCGAGTCCTCCCGGGAGAAGGCGGCGCTCGCCGAGGTCGTCGCAAAGCGCGGCGCTTTTCTCGGGGCGCGCCTGGAGGCCGTGCGAGCTCGCGACGCGGGAGATGCGGCCGAGGGGATCCGGCTCGCGACGCAAAGGATGAATCCGGCCGCAGAAGCGTATGCGGCGAGCCAGGCTCAGCTGGCGACTGTCGTCGCGCAGGTGCGCGCCGAGCGCGCGTTCAAGGCACAGCGTGCTACCGATGCCGGGCGCTGGTTGCTCATCGCCTTCGCGGCGCTGGGCGCGACCGCCGGACTCGTGCTCGGGGCGATGATTGCGAAATCGATCAGCAGTCCGATTTCATTCGTGATTCGAACCAGCGAGCAGCTCGCGACCGGCGATCTCCGGGAGCGCATCACGGCCCAGTCACGCAGCGAATTCGGTCGCATGATCAGCGCACTGGAGGAGATGCGTGCGCAGTTTTCGAATTCGATCAGAGCGATCCAGGAGGCAACGCATGTCGTCGGGCAGGAAGCGAAGCAGGTGGCCCGGGGCAGCGCCGATCTCGCCACGCGCACCGAGGAGCAGGCAAGCACCTTC
>JAOUFA010000514.1 GCA_029858545.1 Betaproteobacteria bacterium | reverse complement strand
ATTGCGGCTGCAGCGGCGGCCTCTTCGGCGAGTCCTACGCCTCGTGCGGGCGCGTCGCGAACGTGATCCCGGTCGATGTCGCGGTGCCGGGTTGTCCGCCGACTCCTGTGGCGATCATGCAGGGGATACTGGAGGCGGTGGCGGCGCGGCGGAAGTAAACCCCAGACTCGACCCCGGCGGGCTAATTGATTCAGTGTGTCGTTCAGGCAAGAAAGCCCATGCCGCGCTTGGGCCTCGCCTTGCGGGTCTCGTCCTCAGCGATCAGGCGCTTGATGGCGTCGAAGACCGTGGCGAATTGCTCGTCATAGCGTCGTTCCAGCGCTTCGATCTTTTTGGCAAGGTCGCGGTTGGAGTCCATCAGCCGCCGCAATTGCACGAAAGTCCGCATGATGGCGATGTTCACCTCCACCGCGCGCGGCGCGCGCAGCACGCTGGAGAGCATGGCGACGCCTTGTTCGGCGAAGGCGTAAGGGAGCGCTCGGTGAGGGCCGCCGCGGCTTGAAGTCACAATTTGTGATTTCAAACTCGCGAACTCCTGATCCGCAAGCTGAAACATGAAGTCATCCGGGAATCGCTCGATATTTCGCCGAACGGCTTGATTGAGGGCGCTGACGGAAACCCCGTAAAGCTCGGCAAGATGCTGGCTGAGAAGCACCTTTTCTCCGCGTAGCAGGAAGATCAGCGCCTCGAGATTTTCGGGCTTGGGTGAGTGTCTGGGAACGACACGGGGCATGATCGTTCGGTCCTTTTTGGCTGCGACGAATTCAATGATTTTGTCGAATTCGCCTCTCACCCTGGCCTTGACGCGGCGCCGCGCGCGGCGTGGAGGTTCACCTGTTCCGCGTCGCGGACCTGCCAGGCCGCCGCGGTCAGACCAACTTCGCCAACGGGAACGGCCCAGCTACCCGCTACTTCCCCTCGAACCTCGGCACCCGCTTCTCCATGAACGCGGTGCGCCCTTCCTTGTAATCCGCGCTGTCGTAGCAGGCCATCACGCGACGCTCGACGCCCGCGACATCGCGTTCGGCCGGATCCTTCTGCAGCTGCCGGATCGCGTACTTGCCCGCCGCGATGGTGAGCGGCGCGTTCTCGGCGACCGTCGCGCAATAGGCCGCGACTTCGCGCTCGAGCTCAGCCACCGGCAGCACGCGGCTGACGAAACCCATCGCGAGCGCCTCGCGCGCATCGAACTTGCGCGCGCTGTAGAAGATGTCGGCGGTATGGGCGGGGCCGAGCACCGCCATGAAGCGCCGCATTCCGGTGAAGTTGTAGCCCAGGCCCAGGCGCGCCGCGGGCATGCGAAATACCGCGTCCTCGGCGGCGATGCGCAGGTCGCAGGCGGCGGCAAGGCCCAGCCCGCCGCCGAAGCAGATGCCGCGAATCTTGGCGATCACGGGTTTACTCACCTGCGGCGGGGCGTCGTAGGCGCGTTCCACCGCGCGGTTGTACTCGGCCTGCGCGTCGCCCCCCGCGCGCACCTTCTCGAATTGGGAAATGTCGGCGCCCGAGATGAACGCCTTCTCGCCGTCGCCCGCGATCACGATCACGCGCACCGAGGCATCGCGATCGAGCTCGCCCATCAGCTCCGGAAAGCGCTTCCACATGTCGTGGCTCACCGCGTTGTGCTTGGCGAGGTTGGAAAAGAGCACCGTCGCCACCGGCCCTTCGCGGCGCAAGATCAGTTCTGCCATGGTCGTTGCCTAGATCACCTTTCTATTTCGTAAGTCGTCGATTTGCGCCGTGCCGTAGCCCAGTTCGCCGAGCAGCTGCGCGGTATGCTCGCCCGCTTCGGGCGAGGCGGATGCGAGCGCGGCCGGCGTGCGCGAGAGCTTCGCCGCCTGGCCGATCACGCGCAGCTCGCCGAGCTGGGGATGCGTGACGCTTTGCGCGACGCCCAGGTGCTGCACCTGCGGGTCGTCGAACACCTGGTCCATCGCATAGATCGGTCCGCAGGGCACGCCCGCGCGGTTGAGCAGCTCGATCCACTCGGCGCTGGTCTTCGCCGCGAGCAGCCGGTTGATCTCGGCGTTGAGCGCCTGGCGGTTCTTCGCGCGCGCGGGTTGATCGATGAATTCGGCCTTGTGCTGCAGATCCGCGCGCCCGAGCGCGGCGCACAGGCGCTGCCACATGCCGTCGCCCGAGGCGCCGATGTTGAGGTAGCCGTCCCGGGTGCGATAGGCGGAAGTCGGCATGCTGGTCGGGTGGTCGTTGCCGACCTGCTGCGCCACCTCGCCTTTCATCAGGTAGCGTGCGGCCTGGAAATCCATCAGCGTGATCTGCGATTGCAGCAGGTTCGACTGCACCCACTGGCCGCGACCGGACACCTCGCGCTCGAGCAGCGCGGTCATGATGCCGAGCGCGCAAAACAGGCCCGCCGAGAGGTCGGCGATCGCGGTGCCGACGCGCATCGGGCCCTTGCCGGGTTCGCCGGTGACCGACATCACGCCTCCCATGCCCTGCGCGATCTGATCGAAGCCGGGACGGTCGCGGTACGGCCCGTCCTGGCCGAAGCCCGAGATGCTGCCCAGCACGATGCGCGGATTGACCTTGGCGAGCGACTCGTAGTCGATGCCGAG
>JAOUFA010000093.1 GCA_029858545.1 Betaproteobacteria bacterium | reverse complement strand
CGTATCGACGAGTCGATACGGGAATTTCGCCGCGTCCTGGCGAGCGACGAGACCAATGTTCATGCATGGTCGAATCTCCTGCTGACCCTCCAGTATTCGCAGGATGTCGGGCCCGAGGAACTGTATGCGGAGCACCAGCGCTATGGAGCGCGGTTCGCGAAACCCTATGTCGCGCCGCGTGCCGAGCCCCTCGGCGGGCGGCGGCTGCGCATCGGATACCTTTCCCCCGATTTTCGCTTCCATGTCGTCGCCTGCTTCATTGAACCGATACTGGAGAATCACGATCGAGGGCGTTTCGAGGTGTTCTGCTATCACAACCATCGCGTGGAGGATCAGGTCACCGAGCGGCTGCGCGGTTTCGCCGAACACTGGGTGGATTGCGTGTACCAGTCCGATGAAGAGCTGGCGCAGCGCATTCGCGAGGATCGCATCGATATTCTCGTCGACCTCACGGGACACACCATGGATAACCGGCTTTCCGTTTTTGCGATGAAACCGGCGCCGGTACAGGTCACCTATCTGGGCTACCCGAATACGACCGGATTGTCGGCGATCGATTACCGGTTGACCGACGCTCGCGTCGATCCGCCCGGCGAAGCGGATCGATTGAGCGCGGAGCAGCTGATCCGCCTTCCCCACAGCTACTTCTGCTACCGCCCGCTGGATTCGGCGCCGGCGGTCAATCCATTGCCGGCCCTGGCAGCGGGTCGGGTTACCTTCGGTTGTTTCAACAATTTTCCCAAGGTCAGCAACGCATTTCTGGATGCGGTGGCGCGGATCATGCAACGCGTTCCGGGCTCACGATTGTTGCTGAAGGCCAAGCCACTCGCGGTCGCCGAAGTGGCGCATCGGGTGCGTCGGCATTTTGCGGGGTTTGGAGTCGACGCGACGCGTCTGGACCTGCGCGGCTGGACGCCGAAAGTGGACGGCCACCTTTCGATCTACCAGGAGGTCGACATCGCGCTCGACAGCTTTCCCTATAACGGCGCGACGACCAGCTGCGAAGCCTTGTGGATGGGGGTGCCGGTGGTATCGGTGCTCGGTAACCGGCACGCCGCGCGCGTCGGTTCGAGCCTGCTTCATGCGGTCGATCTGGAAAATCTGGTAGCGGAAGATGTGGAGCAATATATCGAGATTGCGGCTGCGCTGGCGGGCGACCTCGAAGCGCTTGCACAACTGAGAGCCGGACTGCGCGAGCGGGTTCGTTCGTCGTCGTTGATGGATGGTGCGGGATTCACGCGGGCGCTCGAAGACAACTACCTGGAGTTCTGGCGCCGTGCTGCTTCGGCTTCGGCGAGCGCAACCGGAGAGCCCGATTCGTCGCGCGAGTCGATTCAGGAGAGACTTCGAGAGGCGTCCGCGCAGCGCGCCGCGGGACGAAGCCTGCAGGCGGAGGCGGCCTATACCTGGATTCTCAGGCGTCAGCCGGACCATCTCGAGGCACTGACGGCAGTCTGGGATATGGCGCACGAGGCCGCCGATCCCGGCGCGTCGGTCGACTGGCTGAGCCGGGGGATATCGGTGAGCCCGGGGGTCGCTAATTTGCACTACATGCTGGGCTGCGCTTTGCAGGCGCAGGGAAGGTCGATGGAAGCGATCGCCTCCTTCGGCAAGGCGATCGAAATCGATCCCGGATTGGCCAAGGCGCACAACAACCTCGGCTGCACATTGGAAGCTGCGGGCGACGTGCAGGCAGCGGTGCGGTGCTATCGCAGGGCGATCGATATCGATCCCCGGCTCGCCGTCGTGCACTATAACCTCGGCAACGTCTATCGACAGGGAAGGGATGATGCGCAGGCGATAGAGCATTTCCGCCGTGCCCTGCAATGGGAGCCCGGCCATGCCGACTGGCAATGCAACCTGGGGCAGGCGCACTACAATCGTCTGCAGCTGGATGAAGCGGAGGCGTGTTACCGTAAATCGATTGCGATCGATGCTGGCGATGCGCGAGCCCATGCCGGTCTGGCCGCCGCGCTTTCGGCGCTCGGGCGTGTCGGGGAGGCCGACGCCTGTTATCGCGCGGCAATGGAAATCGATTCGGACGATGCCGAGGTGCACGATGCCCTGCTTTTGAATTTGCACTGCCTTCGCGGGAACGAGCCCGCAGCGATGTTCGAGGCGCACCTTGAGTGGGCCGCGCGGCACCGGCCCGTCGGTGCCAGGGGCGGTTACCGATCGAGGAGCGAAGTGGCAATCGACGATCGACGTCTCAACATCGCCTATGTCTCGCCGGACTTCGCGCGCCATCCGGTCGCGCAGTTCATCGAGCCCGTGCTGTCCGCGCACGACCGCAGCCGATTCAACATCTTCTGTTATTCGAGCGTCGCCTATCCGGACGAAGCGACCGAACGGATCAAGGGGGCCTGTGAGAATTGGCGCGACATATCAAGGCTGGAGAATCTTTGGGTGAGTCAGCGAATGCGCGCGGACCAGATCGACATCCTGGTCGATCTTGCAGGACATGCGCAGGGCGGCCGGCTGGCGCTCTTCATGCGCCGGCCGGCGCCAGTTCAGCTGTCCTGGCTGGGGTATCCGAACACGACCGGCTTGCGCGATATGGACTATCGCCTTACCGACGCTTTCGCCGATCCGCTGGGCGAAACCGAGCGCTTCCACACCGAAACGCTTATCCGACTGGAAAACGGTTTTCTGTGTTACCAGCCGCCACACGATTGCCCCGAGATCGGCGAACTGCCCTCGATCGCGTCGGGTGGCATCACTTTCGGTTGTTTCGGCGAGCTTGCGCGAATTACGCCTGAAATGGTCGAACTCTGGTCGCGCTTGCTTGGGCGGGTTCCGGGGGCGAGGCTGATGCTGAAGGCCGACGGCTTGTCGGCCGCGAGCGCGCGGCATGCGCTGGCGACCCGCTTTGCTGTCCATGGCGTCACCGGCGGCCAACTGATGCTGCTGGGAGGCGAGGACTCGACGAGAGGGCAGCTCGCGCGTTACGGCGAAGTGGATATTGCCCTGGATGTCTTTCCCTATCATGGCCTGGCGAGTACCTGTGAGGCCCTTTGGATGGGAGTGCCGGTCATCGTGCTGGCCGGCATCACGCATGTGGCACGAGTCGGGGTGAGCATTCTGAACCGGGCGGGGCTGGGAGATCTCGTCGCGCATTCGCCGGAGGAATACCTCGAGAAGGCCTGCGCACTGGCCGCGCAGCTCGAGCGGCGGCGCCAACTGCGACGTGAGCTGCGCGATCGGCTGCGCCGATCGGCACTGCTCGACTCGGCGGCCGTTACGCGGGGCATCGAGTCGGCATACCGGGAGATCTGGGAGACATTTGCCGCCGCCCAGCGTGCGCAGGACGACGACTCGACCGGGCGTCTGTCAGCGTCGTGAAGACCCGTGCGAGCGTGTTGAAGCGAGTCCTCGGACGACTGACCCGATCTGCGTCGGCGCGCAACGAAGAGCGCCGTCTCGAGGTGGAGGCGGTGCAGGCGCTCCTCGAGCAAGGCATGCGGTGTATGCAGGAAGGCGATTCCATCCATGCGATTGAATCTTTTGAGCGGGCGGTCGCATTGGACCCCGCCGATGCCACCTGTCGCTTCAATCTTGGCGCGGCTTGCATGGAAGCCAGTTTGTTCGATCGGGCAGAACGCTGTTACCGCGAAGTGTTGAAACGCGATGCGTCGCACGCGAATGCGCTGAACAGTCTAGGTTCGTTACTGCATCGAAAGGGGGGCAACGACGACGAGGCGGCGCAGTGCTACCGCAGCGCGCTGGAGGCGGATCGGGAATTCGGGCCGGCGTGGTTCAATCTGGGGGTCCTGGAATGGGAGCAGGGGCAGCATGACCAGGGAATCGATTGCTATCGGCGTGCCCTTGCTTGCGAGCCGGACCGCGCCGACTGGCACGCGATGCTCGCCTTCGCGTTTCGGCGCGTCAGCCGGCCGCTCGATGCGCTGGCCTGCTTCCAGGAGGCGATGCGGATCAAGCCGGACTGGGCGGTGGTGCAGGAGAGTCTCGCGGGTTGCCTCTTCGAGATGGGGGAGGCCGAAGAGGCGGTCGCGGCGTTTCGGCGCGCCTGCGCACTCGATACGGGGTTACTCTCGGCGCAAAGCAACCTGCTGTTCGCACTCAACTACGTTCCAGGAGTGCCCGCCGAAGAGGTATTCAGGGCGCATCTTGACTGGGCGCGCAGACAGGCCAGGACAGGCGATCTCCTGCGTTGCGATAACGACGCGAATCCCGAGCGCAGGCTCCGGGTCGGCTATGTTTCCCCGGACTTCAGGAGCCAACACCCGGTGGCGGTTTTCATCGAGCCGGTTCTCGCTCGCCACGACCCGGAGGCGGTCGAGGTGGTCTGCTACGCGGATCGGGAGCACGAGGATGAGTTTGGCGAACGCTTGCGGGCAATTGCCGGCGCCTGGCATAGGGTGGGGAACTGGAGCAACGCGCAGCTCGCTGAGCGCATCCGCTCGGATCGTATCGATATCCTGGTGGATCTGGCAGGCCACAGCGCCGCGGGCAGGCGCATGCCGCTGTTTGCGGCACGGCGGGCTCCGGTGCAGATATCCTGGCTTGGCTATCTGAATACCACCGGGCTCGATACGATCGACTATCGAATCACTGACCGGCATGCCTGCCCGGAAGGCTGGGAGCGATACCACTCGGAGCGCTTGATCCGCATGCCCGACAGTCAATGGTGCTATGCGCCCCCGGCCGAAGCTCCGCCCGTCGGCCCTTTGCCTGCCAGATGCTCGGGAATGATTACCTTCGGTTCAGTGCACAACTTCGTGAAAGTATCGCATCAGGTGATCGGTGTGTGGGCACGGCTTCTGATGCGCGTGCCGGAGTCGCGCCTGCTGATGATCGTTCCGGGATCGGCGCAGCTCGCCGACCGGATACGTCAGCGCTTCAGCGACTGCGGCGTGCCCGGTGATCGCATCGAAATACTCGAGCAGATGGCGTTTGCGGACTACCTGGCTCTGCACGATCGAATCGACATCAATCTCGATGCCTTTCCCTTCTCGGGAGGGACCACCAGCTGCCATTCGCTCTGGATGGGCGTGCCGGTGGTCACGCTCGCCGGGCAATCGGTGGTGTCGCGGGGAGGCGCGAGTCTGCTGCGCGTGACCGGCCTCGAGGAACTCGTGGCCGGTACCGAGGAGGGGTATCTCGATATCGCCGCGGCGCTCGCCGGTGATATCGACCGGCTCGAAGGCTTGCGGCGCGGGCTGCGCGAGCGCGTCGCCCGATCGCCTCTTGTTGATGCCGAACGCTTTACGCGGTCGCTCGAGACCGCATACCGAGAGGCCTGGCGTAGTGCCTGCGCGCAGGCGGGCAGGGAATGAGCGACGCCGACGCTGCCTCGTTCAGGAGATTCCTTTGTTCCCTTTCATCCCGACTAGGCGAGGCAAGGTCGGCTTGATCGGCGGGACCACCCGCTTCGCCCTCAGGTAACGCGCGACCAAGTCCCAGATCGGCTCGCCGCTCGCGTCTTCGGCAACCGGCGCCCAGCCTGCGACCTTGTATCGCTTGCCGGCCTGCATGGGCGTGCCGGCCAGGCGCATGTCGAGGATCCTGTGGCCGATCGCAGCGCGCGGATCGCATGCGTAGGTCATGCCGCCCACCCGCACCATGTCACCACCCTGCTGGAGGTAGGGGTCGGAATTGAACAGATTGTCGCAGACGTCCTCCAGGATCATCTTGATCTGCTCTCCGCTCAGCGTATTGAGCGTGACCTGGGGGTAGGTGATTGCGGTCTGGTCCATCACGTCCTCGAAAGTAATGGTATCGCCCGGCAACAGCGTCGCGCCCCAGCGGAAACCCGGCGAAAAGGCGATTTCCGCTTCCTTCTCCTGGCGCAGGGCATCGAGGATCAACTGGTCGAAGCTGCCATTGAAGTTTCCGCGCCGGTAAAGCAGTCCCTCGGTCACCGCCAGCTTCTCGCCCAGTCTGTCTGCGTAGGGCGCGCGCACCGTGTCGATGTAGGTCGACATCTCGCGGTCCGGCGCGAGTAGGTTGGCGAATACGGGCAGCAGACGGTAGCGATAGTCCGTCACCCGTGTTCCGTTGACCTGCAGGTCCAGCACGCCGAGGAATTTGCCGTTCGATCCCGCATTGGTCACCAGGGTCCGGCCGCCGGCGTTTGCCACGATCGTCGGCGCAGGGATACCGTCGTGAGTATGGCCGCCGAGGATTACGTCGATGCCTCTTACCCGCGATGCCAGTTTGCGATCGACGTCCATGCCATTGTGCGAAAGCAGCGCCACGACCTGCGCGCCTTCCGCGCGCGCATTGTCGACGAGTTGCTGCAAGCGCCTTTCCTGTATTCCAAAACTCCACTGCGCGACCATGTGGCGGGGATTGGCGATCGGTGTATAGGGGAAGGCCTGACCGATGACGGCCAGTTGCACGCCATTCATCCGACGCATCGTATAAGGTTTGAATACGGGGTCCTCGAAATCCAGGGTCTTGACGTTTTGCGCGAGGAACTCGATCGGCGCGAGTTCCTTGGCCACCGCCTGCGTGACCCGCTCGGCGCCGTAGGTGAATTCCCAGTGGCCGGTCATGATGTCCACGCCCAGCAGCCTTTGCGCGCCGATCATATCCGCGCCCTGGGTCCAGAGTGAGGTTGCCGAGCCCTGCCAGCTATCTCCCCCGTCGAGCAAGAGCGCATCGGGGCGTTGTGCGCGGATCCTTTTCAGCAGCGTCGCGAGATGCGCGAACCCGCCGACCTTGCCATAGCGGCGTGCCGCGCGCTCGAAGTCGAGATGCGTGTAGGCATGCGCCAGCGCGGTCCCGGGACGCAGGCCGAAATGCGCGAGCAGTGCCTCGCCGACCAGATGCGGAGGTTGCCCGTCGGACTGGCCGGTGCCGATGTTGAAACCGGGTTCGCGGAAGTACACCGGCAGGAGTTGCGCGTGCACGTCGGTGATGTGGAGCAGACTCAGGTTGCCAAAGGCCGGAAGATCGTACATCTCGCCTGCCGCCTGAGCTTCGCTCACTCCCGGCCGCAGGCTCGCGCCGGCTGCCGCCGCGAACCCGAGAAGCCTGAGGAACTCGCGTCTTTGCATAGTTAATCAACCCTCCAAATTGAAAAGGGCCTGGCCGCGGCCAAGCCCCGTCGAAACCGGAACGACCGCCGAAACCTAGCGGTTCACCGGCGAGGCGGGATCGAGGAGGTAGGCGACCACGTCCTTGATCTGCTCCTCGGTGAGCGTTCCCGAGTACCCCATGCGCGGCATCGGCGAGCAGACGCTGTACGCCTTCGAGTTGTAGATTTTGCCGTAGGTGTATTTTTGGATCTCGGAGGTATTGCCGCGCAACTTGCCGAATCCCTTGAGGCTTGGTCCCAGCGTACCGTATGAGGCTTCTTCGGGCGAGAGCTGGTGGCAGTTGTAGCAGCTGCCCCCGTTCGCGCTTCCGGGCTTGTCGCTCCAGGTCATTCCCCGGCCGCTTTGCGCGATCTTCTGCCCCTTCTTCCAGTCGCCGAGCAGTTCTCCCTGGGGAAACTTGATCGCGCCAATTTGCTCGGCCTGGAGCGCTTTGGCGAGATCCTCGGGCGGGTTGTCCTTGTACTGGTTACAGGCCCGCTGCACGCGATCGAGATCGAAGCGATCCATCTTCGCAATGCCGCGTGGGTGGAAATCGCGCCGGTGGACGGCGTCCATCTGACGCAGGTCGGACTCTGAATACGCCGGGCGCGGATCGACGGGTGAGGTGGCGCAGGCGGCGATCGCGGCGGTCGCAAGAGCGAGTGTCAATAGGTTTCGCTTGTTCATGGTTCCTCCTCAGCGCTTTGTTCCGGGACCGCGGTACGGTTCGTCATTGGCGGTCACGCCCAGGAACATTGTCAGGGCAATGGTTGCGTCGGACGCGAAACCCGGCTCGGGAAAGCGCATCTGGCGGTAACAGTCGTTCAGCCGCCACTGCATGCTCTTCATCTGGCTGTTCGACACCCGGTAGGCCGGCCAGGTCGAGTACGCGGGGCGTGCCCCCGCCGGCAGGCTGAGCACCGGCAACTCCTGCATACGGATCCGCTTTCCCTCTTCGCCGTGGCACGAGGCGCAGGAGAAGTCCCAGGCTCCGGAGCGATAGAAGAAGAGTTTCCGGCCCAGTTCATAGGCCGCGCTTTCCTTGGGGTGCGCGGTGCTGATGGCGATGGGCGAACCGCGCGATTCGCCCGCGACGAAGGCGACCAGGTATTCCATTTCGGAAGGCTTGTCGGCGTTGCCGAAGGTGCGTTTGGTCGCCTCCTCCCGACTGCGCCCCTGCAGCGTCATCATGCAGGTGAGCAGCCTCGATTCGAGATCCTCGACGCGGTCGGTGTCCTTGAAGTAGCGCGGCAAATTCACGAATGCACCTTTCACCACGCCGGCCCCCAGGCCGAGATCGCATTGCTCCAGCGATGCGTTCTTCGGCCCCTGCTTCTTCTTCCACAGACCTTCGCCCTCGAGTTCGAAGAGTTCGACCGGGCTGCCCTCCGCGATCATCTTCTGGTATTTTTCGATTTCCCTCTTCTCGTCTTGCGCAAAGGCAGGTCCCGTCGCGATCGTCAACGCGGCCGCGACTACCACCAGTGCGCTGCATCGGTATGCATGCATCGCCGTCCTCCTCCTGTAGATGATGGTCGGATACCCGCGCGCTCGCGCGCGCGGTGCTACTCGTGGCGGTCAGGCGACCGCTGCTTCCGTATTGTTGGTCTCACCCTTGTTGTCCAGCCAACTGATCTGGACCTTGTCGCCCGATTTGGCCCCCTTGATGCGGAACGAGAACACCGGGTTACGCGAAACCGCCTGGCTGATCTGCCCTTCGACGACCGTCCTGCCGTTGAGTTTCACGGTGATATTCTGGATAAAGTGCTGGGGCACGAACTTGCCGTCCGAGCCCTTGCGCAAACCAGTTTCCATCGGGTGGTTCATCACTACTCGCACGTCGGCAATCCCGTCCTTGACGGTTGCGCGCGCCTTCATCGCTCCTGCCATGTCATTCTCCCCTTTGTCCGGTTAGCCGCCGCAACCGCCGATGGTGACTTTGATTTCGCGGCTCGCCGCGAAATGCTTGCCACCCGCTTCGGCGACCACGCGCACGAGCGACGACTCGCTGATCTTGACGTTGATCTTCAAGAATGGCACCGCCTCGGGCGTGAAGTCGAACTTGGCGGTAAGCGGAAACGGGTTCTTCTCGATCAATACCGAAATCGACCTTGTCCCGGGTACCTGGCTGCTCACCTCGATCGGCACCACTGCGCCGTTTTCGGCGATTTCCGGCGCCTCGATGATCACGTCCTTGCTTTGCACCGCGTTTTGCGCGCCGAGGCTCGCGAGCGCGTCATGGGAGTTCTTTGCGCCAAATGCGTCCTTGTTCCAGGTTGCCGCGAACGCCCGGCCCGTCGCCACCAGTCCTGCGGCGAGCATCGCGGCGGCTCCGGCGCCCCTCAGCACCATCCTGCGTATTTCGTTCATGTCGTCCCTCCTCCGTCGGCAATCGCGTTGCCGTAATTGTCATGGGCAGCGAAAGAATAATAACCAGTTAGCCTTCGAGGGGGAAGCGCCCCGCGGGGAAATGTTCTTATGGGCGCATCCGTTGCTTGGATTTGGCCTTCTTCTTGCTAACACGTAGGTAGTGCCCCGAGTTGCCGCCGCGCTTTTCGTCCAGGTGGACATCCCGGATTTCCATGCCGCGGTCCACCGCTTTCAACATGTCGTAGATGGTCAACAGGCCCAGTGCCGCCGCGGTGAGCGCCTCCATCTCCACCCCGGTCGGCCCACTGCACTCGACGGTTGCGGTGATTGCAATGCAGCAATTTTCGATGTCGGGCTGGAACTCGACCGCAACCCGCGTAATTGCGATCGGGTGCGCCAGCGGGATCAGTTCGGCGGTGCGCTTGGCGCCCTGGATTGCCGCGATGCGCGCGATCCCCAGGACGTCGCCCTTCTTTGCATCGCCTTGCAGCACCCGGTGCAATGTCGGGGCCAGCATGTGGATCCGGCCCGAAGCGACGGCGACGCGGTGGGTTTTCGCTTTGGCGCCCACGTCGACCATGTGGGCGCGGCCGCCGGCGTCGAAATGGGTCAGACTGCGCGAGCGTCTTGTTGTCACCAACTTTGCGTCCTCCAGAAGGGAACTCGTTCAACCGGGCGGTATCATAAGCGCATGCCTGCCCCTGTCTCCATATTGTGTCACCCGCGGACATTCGCTGCCTTGCTGGGGCTTGCCGTGGCCAGCGCGCCGCAGGCACTCGGCCAAGCGCTACCGGACCTGGGTGGCGGAGACGGCGCCCTTTCCCCGCAGCTGGAGCGTCGCATCGGCGAAGAGTACATGCGCAGCATACGCACGAATCCGGCCTATGTGGACGACGCGGAGGTGTCCGACTACCTCGCGACACTGGGCGGACAGCTGACGGCTGCGACGCCGGGCGGCGGGGCGGATTATCAGTTCTTCGCGGTCCGTGACCCGGCCATCAACGCCTTTGCCCTGCCGGGCGGTTTCGTCGGCGTGCACACTGGACTGCTTCTTGCCGCCGACAGCGAATCGGAATTGGCCTCGGTGCTGGCACACGAGATCGCGCATGTGACGCAGCGTCATATTTCCCGTATGGTGAGCGCCGATGCGCAGGCGCAGTTGCCGACTGCACTGGCGGTCATCGCGGCGATCCTGCTCGCGCGCTCGCGTCCGGACCTCGCGGGTGGCGCGGTGGCGGTGGCGCAGGCGCGCGACATCCAGCACCAGTTGAACTACACGCGCGATTTCGAGCGCGAGGCGGATCGGATCGGCTTTCAGACTCTCGCGAACTCCGGATTCGATACGCGCGCGATGC
>JAOUFA010000513.1 GCA_029858545.1 Betaproteobacteria bacterium | reverse complement strand
TGCCGTAGACGAGGTCGTTCCAGTATTCGGATGTGTCGGCTTCGATCGAAATCCAGCCGATGGTTGCGCCGTCCTGCGCGATCGGGCGGCGTACGAGCAGGCGCGTCGGGACGCGCCACGTATCCTGCTGCAGGCCTCGAGACGGTGGAACTTGCGCCTGCGCCGACACGGAAGGATGACCGTAAACCCCGAGCATCTCACCCTCGCGGCCCTGAATCCAGGCGGCGACCATCGACGGGCTGGCACGCAGGCTGTCGAGCGACTGGGCGATCACCTTTCGGTCGCCGAATAGTATCGCGGCGGCGCTGTTGGCACCGACCAGGTCGGCCGTGACGCGCATGCTTTCGGTCAGCTCGCGTCGCGCGCGTGAAACCTCCTCGATCGACTTGAAGATCATGCTGAAGGTGAAGCCGAGCAAGGAGGCAGCCAGTACCACGGCGATCAGCTTGGTCGAGAGGGGAAGCGCGCGGAACGAGCGGATCATGGCGCCGCCCTGGTACCGATCAGACTGCGCGCGAGGCGCAGCACCTGCGCGTTGAGGCGCAGGTTGGCACTGCGCAGGGCGTTCAGGTTGATATCGAACCGCACGCGCTGGTCGGAGGTCACCAGACCGATCATACCGCCGGCCTCCGCAAATCCTTCGATATCACTGACCGTCAGGATCGCATGGTCGCTCGCCGCGCGCAGAATCGAAGCGAGCCGTCGTTCCTCGGCCTCGGTGACAAACACGATCTCGCAGTCCTTGAGCTTGCCGATGCCCACGTCGCGCCGGACCTGCAGTGTGCGCCCGCCCACGTTCTTTCCTTCGATCGGTGCCAGGCTCGCGCCGAACGGATCGCTGCCGACGATGCACAGGGTGAGCGTTCGATCGCGCGCCTGGCGGTGATCCGGCGGCCACTCCGCATAGCGCGCGAAATTCAGGATAAAGGCCGCCTTGACCGGATATTCGGGAAGACTGCTCGCCGGCGCCGGCGCCGGCAGCACCGCGACGAGCACGGCGAAAGCAATACCCGGCACGACCGTGTTCAGGCTCACCCGCATCGCCGAGCCAAGTTCAAAAGCGCCACATCGCTTTCACGAAGCCTATACGAGGGATCTCGCGCTGGGGCGTATTCAGCAAATCGGTGTAGAACTCCGCATGTCGACTCCTGAGCAGATTCTGGCCGACGAGCGACAGTTCGAGGTCTTTGCGGGGGTGCCAGCCGAGCCGCAGATCCAGCGCGCTGTAGGCGGGAATCGAGCCGTAGTCGAGCCGGTCGATGTGGCGCAGCCAGAGATCGAACTGCCAGTGCGAGGAAAGATCGACCTGCGAACGCAGCGAGGCCTGATGCCCCGGACTGCTGCCCATCGCGAGCTGGCGGTCGCCCTGGCCCGCCAGGGTGGAGGACTCGGCAATGTCGATCACCAGGCGCGAGTAACTCGCCTGCAGGCGCCAGGCCGGCAGCGGGCGCCAGTCGAGGTTCGCTTCCACGCCGCGAGTCTTCGCCCTGCCGGTCCAGTCCGTTTGCGCGGGTTGCAGGATGTAGGGGGGCGCCGCGGCGAACATCGGGATGGGAGTTCCGAGCACGGCGCTCGAACGATGGTCGTAACGATTGCGAAATACCGCGATGTCGAGCGCGGTGCGCGGATCGAGCAGCACGCGATAGCCGAATTCGGTGGCATAGAGGCGCTCGGGGCGCGCGTTGCCGCTGGGCGAGGCCTGCACCAAGACCGGGAGCGGCGCGGGGTTCTGCGGAGTTCCCGGCGGCAGAACCGCGAGATCGATGGTCGCATCGAGCTCCGAACGCGAGGGGCTGCGCACCGCGTGCGATACCGCGCCCCACAGGGTGTGCGCGGACGCCGGAGTCCAGAGCAGCCGCACGCTCGGTTGCCGGTCGGTACCGCTGAAATTGTTGTGGTCGATCCGCGCACCGACCGTGAGACGGAGCCGTTCGGGCAGCAACTCGAGATCGTCGTGCAGGAAGACCGAGGCGAGCGTGAAGCGACGCTGCTTCGGCAGGATGGTGAACAGCCCGCCCGAGCCGATGTCATCCTGCGAACTGCGATAGCCGAGGCCCCAGATGAGGTCGTGGCCGTGCCCCGCGCGCAGGCGGTGCTGGAAATCGAGGTCCCAGGTTCTGCGGTCCTCGACGATAAACGAGCCGACTTCGAAATGCGTCTGATCGACGAAGCCCTGCAGCGCGATTTCGCTCCCGCCGGCGAGGCTGCGTTCCCAGCGGCCAAGCAGATGACTGCCCTGGTGGTTCTGTGTCACGGGAGTGGGCGTTGCATAGGCGGGCGGCAGGACCGAGGGAACGACCCAGATGTCACGCGCATCGCCATCCCTGGCCTCGCCGCTCACCGTGACGCGATCGGCCGGCGTGAACGTGCTGTCCAGGCGGAACCCCGCGCTGCGTGAGCGCCAGGAGTCGGAAGAAGCGTCGCCGACGGCCGGGTCGTAGGTGCCATCGCGATTGCGCGCGTGGCCCCAGGCACGCCAGTACGAGGAGTCGCCGGATTCGCCTCCGTAGCGTGCGCTGGTCATGCCCCGGTCCGCGGATCCCGCGGCGAGTTCAAGCGCGCCGCCCTGGGTGCGCCGCGCATGGCGT
>JAOUFA010000512.1 GCA_029858545.1 Betaproteobacteria bacterium | reverse complement strand
GCGCAGTTCGACCGGCTGTACGCCGAGAGCGAGCACATCACGCGCGTGATGGCGATCAGCGTGCACCCCTACATCAGCGGCGTGGCGCATCGCATCGGCTGGCTGGAAAGACTCTACGAACACATCCGGCAAAAACCGGGCGTGCTGATGTGGACCGGCGAGCAGATTCTCGATTGGTATCTCGGGCAGAAGACCTGAACGGCCGAATCGCGTCCAAGACGCTTCAACTGTATTTCGGGGGAAGTCGCCGTGAATGACGACATGAGCCGGATCGACGCAACCGAAGGGGCGGCCGGAAGATTGCCCCCTGCGTGGTTCTGGGTGATCGCGATCGTCGTCCTGTTCTGGTACCTGACGGACATGTCGGCTTTCTTCATGCGCGTGTGGAGCGTCGACGAAGTCGTCAAGGCAATGCCGGCAAATCAACAGCACTTGTATCGCGACATGCCCCTCTGGGTGAATGTCGTATTCGCGGCGGAGGTGTTTGGCGGAGTGCTCGGTTGTATCGCGATGCTGTTCCGGAGGAGGTGGGCATTGCCATTGTTCGTCGTTTCCATACTCGGCGTGCTGAGTCAGGCGTTTCACATCTACTTCCTCTCCGACGCGATCGATACCATGGGTACTCCGGCGGTGGTCATGCCGCTGGTGGCCATCCTGATCGGCACGCTGATGATCGTTCTGGCGAAATCGGCGATCGCCAGGCGCTGGCTGCGCTAGGAGTCGGGGGCTCTCCCGTTGCCCATGGTTTCGGCCGATCTGAAACAGATCGACGCTCGAAACGGCCACTCGATTTCGGCGTCCTTCTTTCGACCAGAAGGGGAGGCAAGAGCTTCGGTACTCATCGTGCCGGCGATGGGTACGGGTCAGAAATACTACGCGGCGCTGGCGGGGTGGCTGGCGGAGGAAGGCTTTCTCACCGCCACGTTCGACTACTCCGGTACCGGATCGTCGCGTCGCGTCGATCTACGTGAGTTCAAGGTGAATATCGTCGACTGGGCGCAATTCGACTGCGATGCGATGGTCGATGCGATTGCGGCCGAATTGCCCGGTAAGCCGCTCTACTGGCTGGGCCACAGCCTGGGTGGGCAAATCCTCGGTTTTGTTCCCGCCCATCATCGCATCGCGAAAGCGGTTACGGTGGCCTGTGGCAGCGGTTACTGGCTGGAGAACGCTCCGAGTCTCAGATGGAAAGTAGGGTGGCTGTGGTTCGTGGTGGTTCCGCTGGCGACGCGGCTAGTGGGTTACTTTCCCGGCAAGCGGCTGCGCAAGGTTGGGGATTTGCCGCGCGGGGTCATCGAGCAGTGGCGCCGGTGGTGCCTCGATCCCGACTACGCCGTCGGTGCGGAAGGCGCAGTCGCCCGGGCGCAGTTCGCCGCGGTGCGCACGCCGATTACCTCGCTTTCGTTCGCCGATGATGAAATGATGTCGGCGCGTAACATTGAGTCGCTCCATGCGTGTTATGTCAATGCGCCAAAGGTCATGAAGCGCATCACGCCGCGAGATCTCGGCGTGCAGCGCATCGGGCATTTCGGATTCTTTCGGGAGCGATTCGGACACTCGCTGTGGCGGACCCACCTGCTGCCGGAACTGAACTGAGCGGGAATCGCCCGGATCGCGAATTCACCGAATTTGTCCCCTGAACCCCGCGGCCCTGCGAAATGTGACAGGAATTTCCCGTGCGCGGGCAACGCGGCGGTTCAAGTCTGCGTCACCGCGACCGGCGGGCATTCGTGGCCGGGGGGAGCAAAGCCGCGCGGCGACGCGCCTGCCTCGCAGGCAATATCGGCGAATGACGTGATGTGGCAGTTCTTCAAGTCGCTGCGGGCCCCGGACGGGCTGCAGAGCGCCCGCCAATCACGCTATCCGGTACATCGCACCGCCTGCCGCACGGGGCTTGGCTATGGAACGCTTTTCATGCGCGCGATTCGCATGCACACTCGCGCGGCGGCGCTGCGTCGGCGCCCACATCGCTTGTCATTCCAAAGGAGGAGGATGCATGGACAACAAACAAACGCGTCTTCTGATTCCGCAACTCACGCCGTTCTACGACTGGGCCGAGCCACTGTCATCGGTGCTGATCCGGATTACCGTCGGATTGATGCTGCTGCCGCACGGCTGGCCGAAGCTCGGCTGGACCGGGCCGGGCTATGAGTACCCGCTGATGTGGGGACTGGTGATGTTCGCGGTGGCACTGCGTGGCGGGGGAGCCTGGTCGCTCGATCGCCGCATCGGCCGCGAACTCTGAGCAGACCCCGTTGCGCGCCTTGCCGGCAGGAGTCTGGGCACTCGGTTTCGGTTCGCTGTTCATGGACATCTCATCGGAGCTGATCCACAGTCTCCTGCCGGTCTTCATGGCCACTGTCCTCGGGGCCTCGATGCTCACCGTCGGCATCGTCGAGGGGGTGGCCGAGGCGACCGCGGCGATCACGAAGGTGTTCTCGGGAGCGCTCAGCGATTACCTCGGCAGGCGCAAATTCCTTCTCGTTTTCGGCTACGCGCTGGCGGCATGCACCAAGCCGATCTTTCCGATGGCGACTTCGATCGGCTGGGTGTTCGGCGCGCGGTTTGCGGATCGCATCGGCAAGCGCATCC
>JAOUFA010000092.1 GCA_029858545.1 Betaproteobacteria bacterium | reverse complement strand
TATGCCGGATGGCCGGCGAGCACCTTGGCGAACGTGCTCTTGCCCGAACCGTTGGGCCCCATGAGCGCGTGCACTTCGCCGGCCCTCACGGCGAGGTCCAAACCCTTGAGTATCGCGACGCCGTTCACGGTTGCGCACAAGCCCCGAACCTCGAGCAGCGTTTTGGCGTTCTCGGAAATCATCCGACACTCCCTTCGAGCTTGAAACCGAGCAGCTTGGTCGCCTCGACCGCGAACTCCATCGGCAATTGCTGGAATACGTCCTTGCAAAATCCATTGATGATCATCGACACCGCCTCCTCGGCGCCGACACCGCGCTGCGCGAAATAGAACAACTGGTCCTCGCCAATCTTGGAGGTCGACGCCTCGTGCTCGACCTTGGCGCTATGGTTGCGTACCTGAATGTAGGGAAAGGTATTGGCCGCGCACTGCTCACCGATCAGCATCGAGTCGCACTGCGAGTAATTGCGCGCGCCGGCGGCGGTTGGCGCAACCCTCACCAGGCCACGATAGCTGTTGTTGGAATGGCCGGCCGAAATGCCTTTGCTGACGATGGTGCTGCGCGTGTTCCTGCCGATGTGGACCATCTTGGTACCGGTATCGGCCTGCTGATGGTGATTGGTCACCGCGACCGAATAGAATTCACCGACCGAGTTCTCACCGAGCAGAACGCAGGAAGGATATTTCCAAGTGATCGCCGAACCGGTTTCCACCTGAGTCCATGAAATACGCGAATTGACGCCCTTGCACAGGCCGCGCTTGGTGACGAAATTGTAGATTCCGCCAACGCCGTGTTCGTCGCCCGCATACCAGTTTTGCACCGTCGAATACTTGATGTCGGCGTGGTCGAGTGCGACGAGTTCGACCACCGCTGCGTGCAGCTGGTTGGTGTCGAACTTGGGCGCCGTGCAGCCCTCGAGGTAGGATACCGACGCCCCCGCCTCGGCAACGATCAGGGTGCGTTCGAATTGCCCCGACGCCTGGGTGTTGATGCGGAAATACGTCGACAGATCCATCGGGCACTTGACGCCCTTCGGGATGAAGCAAAACGAGCCGTCGGTGAATACCGCCGAATTGAGCGCGGCGTAGTAGTTGTCGCCGGCCGGCACCACCGTACCGAGATACGCACGCACCAGTTCGGGATGCTCGCGCACGGCCTCCGAAATCGAACAGAAGATGATCCCAACCTCCGCGAGCTTCTCCTTATAGGTCGTCGCCACCGACACGCTGTCGAAGATCACGTCGACCGCGACACCGGCGAGCGCGGCTCGCTCGTGCATCGGCACGCCGAGCTTTTCGAATGTGCGCAGCAATTCGGGATCGACTTCGTCCATGCTGGCGAGCTTCGGCTTCTGCTTGGGCGCCGAGTAGTAGCTGATCGCCTGAAAATCGATCTTCGGATAGGTGACGTTCGGCCATGTCGGCTCTTCCATCTTGAGCCACTGCTCAAAGGCCTTGAGCCTGAATTCGAGCAGCCACGCCGGCTCGCCCTTCTTGGCCGAAATGAGCCGAATCGTGTCCTCGTTGAGCCCTTTAGGCGCGACATCGGATTCGATGTCGGTGACGAACCCGTGGGGGTAGGGCTGATTGACCAGATTTTGTAGTGCCGAACTCATTCAATTTGCTCCGACGGCATCCAGACCGAAAATATAATCCTGAACCGCGATGGGTACCGGACGGGCGACGCAAGATCCCCGAAAATCCTTAATCTAGGAGAAATGCCGTCGCGTCCTGTTCGGCTAGGTCTTGGCTGCCACCTTCGGATTGAAGCTCTCGCCGCAACCACACATCGACTCGACGTTGGGATTGTCCAGTTTGAACGTCTCCTTGAACCCCTCCTTGACGAAATCGATGCGCGCGCCCTCGAGGTACGACAGGCTGCCCGTGTCGACCACCAGTTTCGCGTCATTCGACTCGAACACCCGGTCATCCGCGCGCACTTCGTCGGCGTAATCGAATGTGTAGGCGAAGCCGTTACAGCCGACTTGCTTCACCCCCACACGCAAGCCCAGTCCCTTGCCGTGCTTGGCGAGTTGCGTCCGAATCCGTTTTGCTGCGCTCTCGGTCAAAGTAATCGACATCACTATTCTCCGTTGCAAGGCGTCATTCTGCCATTCCCATCGGATCAGGCAGCGAGCGTGCTGCGCTCGCGCTTGGGCAGACCGCGCATGTCCTGTACCGCCTGCGCGACTCCACGCTGCGTCGCATTTTGGTCATCGACCAAATGCTTCAGCGTCACAGCGCCCAGGTAGTCAAATATGTGCTCGTTAAGTCTGGTCCATAAATCGTGCGTGATGCACTTCTTGTCGCCGTGACAGTCTTCCTTACCGCGGCATTGCGTCGCGTCAATCGGCTCGTCCACGGCCAGGATGATTTCGGCAATCGAAACCTGCCCGATGTCCTTCGCAAGGCGGTAACCGCCCCCCGGACCACGCAGACTGTCGACCAGATCGTGGCGGCGCAGTTTACTGAACAATTGCTCGAGATAGGACAGCGAGATCTTCTGTCGCCGGCTGATTTCCGCGAGCGTCACCGGCTCACGGCTGGGCTGCATGGCGAGGTCGACCATCGCAGTCACGGCGAACCGCCCCTTTGTCGTCAGTTTCATCGCTCACCCATCGAAAATGCGTTGCACAACAGATACCTATGGCCAGCCCCGGGGTATCATCCCGGAGTACTATATATATCCGGACTAAATTAGTCAACAATTATTGCGGTTGCACACCCGTTGCCTTCTGCTGGATTTCCCACTATTTCTGCCTATCACTTCCCTCCTCCGGATTCGCCTGCGATCTTGGCGCCTGCCATGCCGAATTCGCGTATCGCGCACCGGCAACCGCTCGCGCCATTTCCACTCCGGCTCGCATCGCGACGATGAAGATCGCGATTGTCTCTGACAGCCACGACCGCGCCGACCTGCTGGAGCGTGCCGTACGCGAGGCTGCCGCGGCAGGCGCGCAGGCGGTCGTCCACTGCGGCGACGTGATCGGCGCCAACACGCTGCGCGCGGCGGCGCGAATCGGCTTGCCGCTGCACGTCATTCACGGAAACAATCTCGGCGACCCAACGGCACTCTACGCGCTCGCACAGGAATCCTGCGGCCTTGTCCGCTACCACGGCGCCGACGCGCGGCTGACGCTTGCCGATCGACGCGTGTTCGTCGTGCATTACCCGGAATACGGTCATGCGATGGCGTGTACCGGAGACTGGCGTCTGGTTTGCTGCGGCCACAGCCACCGCGCGGCGATCGATCAGGTGAGAAACGTGAAAGGAACTCTCACTTGGCTCGTCAATCCCGGTACGGTTGCCGGTCTGGCGGCCCCTGCAACCTGGGTGCTCGGCGAGCTGGAGACGATGAGTTTCGCGATCCGAACACTCGCCTGATACGAAGATAACGGCCCAAAACGCGCCGAAGATAATCGGCGCGACCCGGCTACACCGCCAGTTACCGTCAAATCACCATTGCGCAGTCGGATTTACCCCGTCTATGCTCGCATAGCGAATATTCAGCATCGTGGGCCTCCGAGGCGCCCGTGCTGCTCGTAAAATTACGCACCTACTGAAAGAACAAGAGGCGGAACGAGATGGCAGACATCATCGCAACCGGCCAGACGATCCTGGTGGTCGGCGGCGGCATCACCGGCATGACGGCCGCGCTCGAAGCGGCCGAATGCGGCAAGCAGGTGTTTCTCGTCGAGAAATCGCCGACGCTCGGCGGGCGCACCGCGCTCCTTTATCGCTACTTCCCCAAGCTCTGCCACCCGACCTGCGGCCTGGAGATCAATCTGCGCCGCCTGAAGGGCAACCGCAATGTTCGAGTAGTCACCCTTGCCGAGGTGACGAAGATCGAGGGCAAACCCGGCGACTACACCGCGACGATCCGAGTCAGGCCGCGCTACGTCACCTCGAACTGCACCGCATGCGGCGCCTGTGCCGAGGCGGTCGAAGCGACCGTGCCGAACCCCTATAACTACGGGCTCGACCAGATGAAGGCAGCCTACCTGCCGCACGCGATGGCCTATCCGCAGCGCTATGTGCTCGATCCCTCGCTGATCGGCACACCCGGGGCGGACAAGGCGAAGGCCGCGTGCAAGTACAACGCGATCGATCTCGGTATGCAGGAAGAAACGCTCGCCATCAAGGTCGGCGCAGTAGTCTGGGCGACCGGCTGGAAGCCCTACGACGCCGCGAAGATCCAGCCCTACGGCTACGGCCGCTTCAAGAACGTGATCACCAGCGTCGAATTCGAGCGCTTGGCCGATCCGCACGGCCCCACCGGCGGCAAGATTGTCCGTCCTTCTGACGGCAAGGAGGCCAAGAACATCGCCTTCATCCAGTGCGCCGGCTCGCGCGACGAGAACCATTTGCGCCACTGCTCGCGCATCTGCTGCATGGCCTCGCTGAAGCAGACGCAGTTCGTGCGCGAAGCCTACGGCGACGCGGGGCAATCGACGATCTACTACATCGACATCCGCGCGATCGACCGTTTCGAGGATTTCTACAAGAAAGTGCAGGCCGACAAGACCGTGAAGTTCGTCAAATCCAAACCCGCCCGGATCGACGAGGACCGCGCCACCGGCAACGTGATCCTGCACGGGGTGAACACCGAGGGCTATCACCGCTATGCCGAAGCGCACGACCTCGCGGTGCTCGCGATCGGCATGGAGCCCTCCGTGAAGGGCGCCGAGGTCCCCGCCGAAGTACTCGAGGATTCGAGCGGATTCCTCAGCCTCGGCGAGGGCCCGGGTAACGCGGCTGTCTTCGGCGCCGGCTGCGCCTCGGGCGCGCTCGACGTGAACCGCTCGACGCAAAGCGCCACCGCGGCGGCGCTGCGCGCGATCCAGATCGTCAATCGCAGCGCACGGGCGGAGGGCTGACCATGGCTGAGATGAAAACGGCGGCCTACGTCTGCGGCGGTTGCGGCCTTGCCGAGCGCCTGAACACTGCGCAACTGGCGAAGATCGCCGAGCGCGAAGGCAAGATGAACCTGGTGCGCGAGCATCCCTTCCTGTGCAGCGACGCGGGGGTGGCGACGATCCGCGCCGACATCGAAAACGAGGGCGTCACCCACGTCGCGCTCGCCGCCTGCTCGCGGCGCGCCAAGACCGAGGCCTTCGACTTCCCGGGCGTCGCGCTCTCGCGCGCGAACCTGCGCGAGGGCGTGATCTGGGCGCAACCCGCGACCGACGCGGCGCGCGAGACCACGCAGGAAATGGCCGACGATTATGTGCGCATGGCCTGCGCCGAATTGAAGAAGATGAAGGTCCCCGCCGGCAATCCGCAGGCGGCGAAGAACACGCGCCTCATGGTGGTGGGCGGCGGCGTCTCGGGACTGACCGCGGCGCGCGAGGCGGCGCAGGCGGGCTACGAGGTGCTGCTCATCGAGAAACGCGGCGCGCTCGGCGGCTGGGCCGCGCAACTGCACCGCCGTGTGCCCGAGCGCGAACCCTTTGCCGAGCCCGTGGATACCGGCGTGGCCGCACTGATCGAGGCGGTGACGAAGGACAAGCGCATCCAGATCATGCTCAACGCGACGCTCGCGAAGACCTCGGGCGCGCCGGGGCGCTTCAGCGCGAGCATCGCGACCGAAAGCGGCGGCACGAGTATCGAGGAAGTCGGCGCGATCATCCAGGCGACCGGCTTCACGCCTTACGACGCGAGCCGGCTCACCGAGTTCTCCTATGGAAAATCGCCCAACATCGTCGACCAGGCGGGCCTCGAACGCCTCGCGCGCGAGGCCGCGGCGAAGGGCGAGGCGATCCGCCGGCCCTCGGACGGCGCCGAGGTGAAGAAGGTCGTCTTCGTGCAGTGCGCCGGACAGCGCGACGACTCGGGCAAACACCTGCCCTACTGCTCGGGCTTTTGCTGCGCGACCTCGATCAAGCAGGCGATGTACTTCAAGGATGCCAACCACGCGGTCGATACGGTGGTGATCTACACCGACCTGCGTGTGCCCGGCGCGGGCGAGGACTTCTATCGCTCGGGGCAGAAAAAGGGCGTCACCTTCACCAAGGGCCGGGTCGGCGCGGTCGAACCGAACGGCAGCCAGGCCAAGGTCCGCTTTCGCGACCTGATCCTCGACGAGGAGACCACGATCGAAGACGCCGACCTGGTGGTGCTCGCCACCGGACAGGTGCCCAATTCGGGCGTCAACATCGACAAGCCGGACGCCGAGGACGCAAACGGCGCGAAACCGATCTCGATCCTCAATCTCAGCTACCGCCAGGGCGCGGATCTGCCGCAGCTGAAACAGGGTTTCTCCGACTCCCACTTCATCTGCTTCCCCTACGAGACGCGCCGCACCGGCATCTACACCGCGGGTCCGGTGCGCCGCCCGATGGACATCGCCCAGGCGACGGAGGACGCGACCGGCGCCGCGCTGAAGGCGATCCAGGCCGCCGAGAACGCGAGCCTCGGCCGCGCCGCGCATCCGCGCTCGGGTGACCTGTCCTTTCCCATCGTGCGCCTCGATGGCTGCACCCAGTGCAAGCGCTGCACCGTCGAATGTCCGTTCGGCGCGATCGACGAGGACGAGAAGACCTATCCGCAGTTCAACGAGAGCCGCTGCCGGCGCTGCGGCACCTGCATGGGCGCCTGCCCGGTGCGCGTGATCTCGTTCGAGAACTACTCGGTCGACACGGTCGGCGCGCAGATCAAGGCGGTCGAGATCCCCGACGAGACCGAAGAGAAGCCGCGCATCCTGATCCTCGCCTGCGAAAACGACGCCTACCCGGCGCTCGACATGGCGGCGATGCAGCGCCACACCTATTCGGCCTACGTGCGCGCGATTCCCGTACGCTGTCTCGGCTCGGTGAACACGATCTGGATCACCGACGCCTTGAATGGCGGCTACGACGGGGTGATGCTGATGGGCTGCAAGCACGGCGACGACTACCAGTGCCATTTCGTCAAGGGCTCGGAACTGGCGAACGTGCGCATGGCGAAGATCGGCGACACGTTGAAGCAGCTCGCCCTGGAGAACGAGCGGGTGATCACCCACGAGGTCGCGATCACCGACATGGTGCGTGTCGGCAAGCTGATCGACGACTACGCGGCCACCATCGAGAAGATCGGACTGTCACCGATGAAGGGATTCGCCTGAGATGAATGCCCCGAACGAACTGAACCTGGTCGCGCTCTCCCGTTACGGCAACGACTTCCTGCGCGAGGTCGAGGAGCGCGTGGAAGACGGCGAATGGGTCAAGATGTGCATGCAGTGCGGGGTGTGCGCCGGCTCCTGCCCCTTCGGCCCGCACTGGGAGCACTCGCCGCAGAAGATCTTCATGATGATCCGCGCCGGCAAGCGCGACGAGGTGCTCAAATCCGATTCCATGTGGATGTGCACCTCCTGCTACAACTGCGTGGTGCGCTGCCCGCGGAAACTGCCGATCACCCAGATCATGCACGGCCTCGCGACCTACGCCAACCGCCTGGGCCTCGCTCCCAAGATGCAGCCGACGCGCCAGTGGTCGCTCCTCTTCTGGGACAACTGCACCAAGACCGGGCGGGTCAACGAGTTGAAGCTGACCCTCGGCTTGTACTTCAAGGACGGTCTCGTCTCGGGGATCAAGCAGGCCTGGGCGATGCGCAACATCGGCCTGGGTCTGCTGCTCGCCAAGCGGCTCAATCCCTTCGAGCTGATCAAGGGCCACGAGTGCAAGGACAAGGCCGGCATCCACCGCATGTTGAAGAAGGCCCAGGAGATCGAGGCAAAGCGCCTCGGCCTCGGAGAACGATGAACGATACGAGGGAATACTCCCCTCGTGCTCCCCTACTTCAGGGCCGCTCGCGATAGTTCCGCGAGTGGCACGAAAGGAACTGAGATGGCGAAAAAGGAATACGCGTTCTACCCCGGCTGCTCTTCGCAATTGAAGGGCTCGGCCTCGAACTACCTCACCAGCGTCAATTCGATGTGCGACACCCTCGACATCAAGATGACGCCGATTCCGGACTGGAACTGCTGCGGCGCCTCGGTGAGCTACGCGGGCGCGGGCGAGCTGTCGCGCCACGTGATGAACGCGCGCAACTTCGCTCTTTCCGCCGAGCACCTGCCGGGGCAGGATGTGGTCGCCACCTGCGCCGCCTGCTGGCTCGGCGCGAAGGAGACCAAGGAAAAGCTCGACGCGAACAGCGTCCTGATGGCCGACACCAACGAGGCGCTGAAGGAGGCCGGTCTCCATTACAAAGGCGGCACCGAAGTGCGCCACATGGTCGAAGTGTTGATCGAGGACGTCGGCTACGAAGGCATCGCGCAACCGGTGGTGAAGCCGCTCGAAGGCATCAAGTTCGCCGGCTACGTCGGCTGCCAGACCAATCGCCCCTTCGGCATCGCGGGCGAATCCTTCGAAAACCCGATGTACCTCGACAAGATGGTCGAGACCGTCGGCGGCGAAGCGCTCACCAAGTACGAGCAGAAGGTGAGTTGCTGCGGCGGCGCGCTCGCCTTCTCCGAACCCGACAAGAGCCAGAAGCAGATCAAGCAGATCGTCGAGTCCGCCTACGACCAGGGCGCCGACATGATCGTCACCCCGTGCCCGCTATGCCAGGCCAACGTCGAGGTCTACCAGTCGGAGATCAACCGCAAGCAGGGCACCCGGTTCAACATGCCGGTCGCGTACTACTCGCAGTTGCTGGCGGTCGCCTACGGCGCGAGCGCAAAGCAGGCTGGGCTCGACGGGCACATCATCAAGCCGACCAAGCTGCAGGAGATCGCGGTCAAGGTGGTGGCGAAGAAGTAGCCGCTCGCGTCGGCAAGAACCGGGCCACCGACTGGATCGCGCAAGCCCCGGGATTCATACACCGGTACATGACCAGGACGGCAAGTGATGCCCGGGATCTTCGCGGAACCCATCGAATTTCACTTGCATGGTGAGCACATACGGGTGTGCGACCTGCTCAAGGCAACAGGCGTTGCCACGAGCGGCGCGCAGGGAAAGCAGCTGGTCACCGACGGCCTGGTGACCGTGGATGGGCGGCCGGAGAACCGCAGAACCGCCAAGATCCGATCCGGGCAGACGGTGGCGTGCCGGGGCATCCGGGTCGTCGTCCGGGGGAGTTGAGATGACCAACGCAGAGACCATTGAACCTCGCCTGGTGGAGATCGAAACCAAGTTGAGCCTTGCGGAAGATCTTCTGGAAGCGATGAACCGAACCGTGTTTCGTCAGCAGCAAGAGATCGAGCAGTTGCAGCGGGATTTGCGTGCGTTGCGCGGACAACTGCAGCCGGATGACGGACTGCCGGTGTCGCGCGAAATACCTCATGAGACGCCGCCCCATTACTAGGACCGGATCTTCCCTCTCCGCATGAAACTCCAACTCAGCATCGGCATCGCATCGAACCCGCGCACCTGGCCGATCTTCGACGGCAGGGCGAAACCCGACGGCATCGACCTGCTGCCCAGTCGCGTCCATCCGTCGGAACTGTTCTGGCGGCAACTGCGGTTCGCGGACTTCGACGTTTCCGAGATGTCCTTTTCCTCATTGATCATGGCAAAGGCGAAGGGCGACACGCGCTGGATCGGCCTGCCGGTATTCACCACGCGAAAGCTCTATCACGCCGGCATCCTGGTGCGCCGCGACGCCGGCATCGCGAAGCCCGAGGACCTGAAGGGCAAGCGCGTCGGTGTTCCCGAGTACCAGCAGACTGCGGCGCTGTGGGCGCGCGGCGCGCTGCAGCACGAGTTCGGGGTGCATCCCCGCGACATGGAATTCTGGATGGAGCGCATGCCCACTCACAGTCATCGGGGTGCGCTGGGTTTCGACGCGCCGCCAGGGGTAACCATCAGGCAGATTCCGGCGGAAAAGAGCCTTGGCGGCATGATCCTCGCGGGCGAACTGGACGCCGCGCTGCATTACATCGTCGATCCCAACCTGGTGGACCGCAGCACCGCTGATCTGTGGAACCACCCGGATGTCAAACCGCTCTTTCCCGATCCCGTTGCCGAGGGCATCCGCTACTATCGCAAGACCGGTATTCTGCCGATCAATCACGGCATGGTCATCCGCCGCGAGATCGCGGAAAAGCACCCCTGGACCGTGCTGAATCTCCTCAAGGCGTTCGAGAACGCCAATGACATCGCAAACAAGGAGCGTTTCGAGCACGCCTCGTATCATCTCGCCACGGGCCTGCTCGCACCCGAAGCCGCGGTGGCGTTGCGCACACCGCTCGTGCAGCACGGCATCCGTGCCAACCGCATGACGCTCGACACCGCCGCGCGGTACTCGCACGAACAGGGTCTGACCCCGCGCCGGATCCAGCTCGAGGAAGTGTTCGCCGCAAGTTCGATGGAGCAATAGCGGGTTCGATGCCGCCGACAATTCGTTGTCGGCGGTTTTCATTTCGCACGCGCCGGGTTCTGACCCGGCGCGACGGCCGGTGTGCCGGGCCGCGTCTTGGGTCCGTGGTTCAGCCCATCCACAACGGGTACAGCGGAAGCTGTACCCCCAGCAGCTTGATGAACAGCCCCCAGGTCACGATCAGCGATACGGCCGAGGCACCTGCCGAAAGCCGCCACGAACAGCCGTTCCCCTTCAGGCAGACGAGCAGGTACAACGCTGCGCCGAAGACGAAACCCAATGCGTAAAGAAACGCGGCCAACGCAAACAACCATGCCGCGCCGGCCGCCGATATCGGCGGCGGAGCGCCCGCGCGCGGGGCTTCGCTTCCGCGCGCACGGAAGATCGCGATGATTTCCGCGACGCAGAGGGCGCACACCGCGAGGCCCGCAGCGAGGGGAAACGCAAATGCGGTCCAGGAATATTGATAATGAAAATAGCCGATCGACAGCATCGTCGCGGCAAA
>JAOUFA010000511.1 GCA_029858545.1 Betaproteobacteria bacterium | reverse complement strand
AAGATGTCCCGGTAGCTTGCGTAGAAACTCGCCAGGAAGGTCGGCAGGAGCATCATCAGGAGCATCAGCATCGCGATCAGCGGCGAGATCCCCTTGCCGCCGGAGAGCAGCGACATCAGCAGCAATACCGTCCACGGCAGCACGCCGGCGATCAGCGCGGCGGCCACCCCATAGGCGACGAACGCGCGCCAGTTCATGAAACAGGCAAAGAAGCTGTAGAAGAGCGCCTTCACCGGCGCGTAGCCGTGCCAGGCGACCAGCAGCGGCGCGAACCAGAACGCCATCATCACCGGCACGTAGGCCGCCATCGCGACCAGCAGAGCGGCGAAGAATCCGTTCGAATGCAGGACGCCCTCCTCGGGAGGAATGCCGAGCAGGAACCAGCGCGCCAGAGCGCCGTCATCGGCGAGCGTCGACAGACCGACGACCGCCGCGAGCATCAGCGCGTAGAACGCGCCGAGCGCGAGCTGCGCTCGAACGCGTTCGCGGAACCCGGCGAACAACGCGGTGAACTCGATCGGCCGCGCCGCCGCCGCGCCGCGCGCCGCCGCCATGAAACCGACCGAGAACGCCGGCACCAGCAACGGCGCGACGATGACCCCGGCATAGGGAACGATCGACAGCAGGCTCATCATGAACCAGTACCCGAACACCAGCGTGAACCAGCCGAAGGGCGAGGCGCGAAACAGCCGCCAACCCTCGCCGAGCCAGCCCGCCCCGCGGGCAAAGGATACGATGCGCGCGCTCATCGTCGGATCACGCCGGCCACGGAACGTCGCCGGCGCCGGCGCGCAACGCGAGCAGATCGCGAAAATGCGCGGGGTCGTGCGCGTGCACGAGCATTCCGGGGCGCGGCAGATGGTAGTCGTACAGGCGCGACAGCCAGAAGCGCAGCGCGCCGGCGCGCAGCATCACCGGCCAGGCGCCGCGCTCGAGCGCGGTAAAGGGCCTGACCCCGGCATAGGCGGCGAGAAACGCGAGGGTGCGCGCCTCGTCGAGCCGTCCGTCGGTCCGTGCATCGGCGAGGCACCAGTCGTTCGCGCATACCGCGCAATCGTAGAGCAGACAGTCGACGCCGGCAAAGTAGAAATCGATCACGCCCGAGATGCGGCCGCCCTCGAACAGGGCGTTGTCGCGAAACAAATCGGCGTGCACCGCGCCGCGCGGCAGGTCGGGAAAACGATGCAGCGCCTGAAAGCGCAGTTCCTCGTCGAGCAGCCGCTGCGCCCCGGCATCCAGAAACGGGCGCACCGCGCGCGCGGCGACGCGCCACCACTTCGGGCCGCGCGGGTTTTCCACGAACGCCGGATACGAGCGACCCGCGAGATGCATGCGCGCGAGCAACGCGCCGAGTTCGCCGCACTCGGCGACGCCCGGCGATTCGACCGAGCGCCCGGAAAGACGCGTCACCAGTGCGGCGGGTTTGCCGTTCAGGTCCGAAACATAGCGGTCGGACAGATCCGCGATCGGCGCCGGACAGGGAATGCCGTGGCGCGCCAGATGCGCCATCAGTCCGACATAGAAAGGCAGTTCCGCGGCGTTCAGGCGCTCGAAGAGCGTCAGCACGTAACGGCCCTGCGCGGTGGTGACGAAGTAATTGGTGTTTTCGATCCCCGCGGCGATCGGCTCGAGCGCGGCGAGCGTGCCGACCGAGTAGCGGCGCAGCCATGCGATGAGTTGCGCCTCGGAAACGGGGGTAAAGACCGACATCGGCCTGGCGGTGAGTCTTCGGATTGTCCTTGCGGTGCCGCACGTTCGGGCGGCGCGATTTCGATCGCAGTCACTCAGTCCCAGGTCTTGATCGGGAACATCGGTACGCGCAGTCCGTCATCGAGCGACTCGCGGCGCATCCAGTTGCCCTGCCCGCTGGTGTCGACGAGGTAATAGACCGGTCCGTTCTTGGGCTTCACTCGCAGAGCCACCACCTGGCCACCCACGCGCACCGGCTCGACCTCGTCTCCCTGCTGTACCGGGATGCGCACCGCCGGCTCCTCGACACGCTCCCCGGATCCGGCGGGCGCGGCGGGTTGCGGCGGGCCGCCCTGTGCCTGAACAGCCACAGCGACAAGACAGAGTGCGATCAGGCGACGCATGACCTACGCAAGTGCGCGTTATACAAGGCCGCATTCTATCAGTATGCCGGCGAACTCCCCGGCACGGGCGGCACACGGCGAAATTCTCAGGACGACTCGCGCCAGCCTTGCGCGGTGAGCTCGCCCAGCGCCCGGTGATAGGCGGCGTCGGAGGCCGCCGACAGTTCTCCCTGGTGCAGATATTCGGCGATCGAGCGCGCGAGGATCGAACCGATCGCGTGCACGGCTTCGTGGCGGTCGAGCCCCTCGCCCTGCAGGCGCCGCAGCGCGTCGCGCACCGCGGTGACCTCGAGCGCCAGCTGGTTTTCCACCACCGCGTGGATCATCGCGTGCAGCATGGCGCGGTCGGCGGCCTGCTCCTCAAGGCCTTCGTCGCCGGGCTCGGCGGCAAGATCCTCGTCCTCGATCTCGTGGAATTCGAGCACCCGCTGCACGCGTTCGCCCTCGTCGAGCGCGAGCCAGCTCGCGGGCTCGGGATCGGTGTGCGGGTCGTAGTACTCCAAGCGGCGCTCCGTCA
>JAOUFA010000091.1 GCA_029858545.1 Betaproteobacteria bacterium | reverse complement strand
GCGTGGAACTGAAGTGGCCCAAGGCTGCCGGCGCGTCTCACTACGAGGTCTACCGCGCCGAAGCGCGTGGCCACGCCGAACTCATCGATGCGGTGAAGGTCGCCTTCTGGGTGGACAATGCCGTGCTCGGTGGACACCGCTACACATACCATGTGCGCCCGTGCGCCGCATCGGGCAGGCCGGGCCCGCGTAGCGCGACGGTGGGAGTCGACGTGCCGGCACCGAGTTACCTGAATCGATGACCGAGCCCCAGCCGACCGTTGCGGTTCTCGCGACCCTGGACACCAAGGCCGCGGAAGCGCTGTTCGTCGCCGACTGTCTCGCGCGCGCAGGCGTGCGTCCGTGGGTGATCGATCTATCACTGAAGCCGCACCAAAGTGCCGGAGCGGATGTTCCGGGGGCTGTCTTGGCACGCGCCGACGGAGTCGAGTGGGCGCAACTTGCGGGCATGGATCGCCGCGAGGCGGCGACGCGCATGATCGCTGGCGGCGGCAGGATCCTGCGCGACGCGTTCGCGGCCGGCGCACTCGACGCGGCGATCGGGCTGGGCGGCGCCAACGGGACCCACCTCGCGTGCGCGATCATGCGCGCGCTGCCCTATCTGGTGCCGAAGGCGATGGTGAGTGCGGTGGCGGCGAGCGGCGCGGTCCAGTGGTACGTGGCCGAGGCGGACATCGCGATGTATCCGTCGATCGGCGACGTGTCGCTCAATCGCATCACGCGGGCGGTGATGGAGAATGCAGCGGTCGCCGTCGCCGCGGCAGCGACGAGCCGGGCGGGCAAGGTCGCGAGCACGCAGGCGGGCGCGCCGCTCGTGGCCGTCTCGTCATTTGGCGGAACCGCGGGTTGCGTGGACCGTGTCGCGAAGCGGCTGGAGGAGCACGGCCATGAGGTGATCCTGTTCCACGCCTCGGGTATCGGCGGCCGCGCGCTTGAGCGGCTCGCGCGCGAGGGCGAACTGGCGGGTGTCATCGATATCACCACTCATGAACTCACCGATCTGGTCGTCGGCGGCGTGTACAGCGCCGGCGACGGGCGCCTGACCGGGCCGGGTGCGATGGGGCTTCCGCAGGTGGTGGTGCCCGGGGCCACCGATCACGCCAATTTCTGGGTCGGCGGGGTGCCCGAGCGCTACCGCGCACGCGAGTTTTTCGAGTACAACGCGCAGAATCTGCTGATGCGTACCAACGCAGCCGAGTTCGAGGCGCTCGGGCGCGTATTTGCGGAGCGTTTGAATGCCGCCAAAGGGCCCGTTCGCGTCCTGATTCCGGTCGGCGGATTCAGCGAGCACACCAAGCGCCGGACATATGACCTTGCCGGCAACGAGCTGGGATTCTGGGCGCAGCCTGACACCGACCGCGCATTTGTCGAATCGCTACGAGCGCAACTGCGCATCGGGCGCATCGACGAGGTTCCGCGGCACATCAACGACCCCGATTTCGCGGATGCGTGCGTCGAGGCGTTCCTGGCGATCAGCGGCACGCAGGCGGTGCGATCCACGCGCTGCGGAGCGCAATGATGGGTCCGGTCATGCCGATCGCGCATTTCGACACCGACATCCTGATCGTCGGCGGCGGCGCCGCCGGCACGATGGCGGCCCTCGAATGCGCCGATGCGGGTGTACGCGTCATACAAGCCACGAAGGGTCGCGCCACCAGCGGCACGACAACGGTCGCGCGCGGCGGCTTTGCGGCGGCGATGGGCAAGGGCGACAGCCCGGAGGCGCACCTTGCCGACATCCTGAAGCATGGCGGCGAGCTGATTGACGCCGAGCTCGCACGTACCTGGGTCTACGAGATTATCGATGTGGTGAGGGACCTCGAGGCATGGGGGGCGGATTTCATCCGCGGCCCCGACGGCGAACTGGATCTCAAGGCGTTTCCCGGTCACTCGCAGCCGCGCGCCTGCCACCATTACGACACCACGGGCAACATGCTGACCAAGGTGTTGTCCCGGAAACTTCACGCGGATGCGCGCATCGAGAAACACTCGCTCGCGTCGGTGGTCGATCTCATCAAACGCGACGGGCGCGTGGTGGGCGCATGGGGCGTCGACTACCGGCATGGACACCTCATCGCCTATTCCGCGCAGCAGGTCATTCTCGCCACCGGCGGAGGCAGCGGACTGTTCTACGTGAACGACAATCCGCCGCAGGTGACCGGCGACGGCTACGTGCTGGGTTTTCGCGCCGGCGTCGATCTCCTCGGCATCGAGATGATCGACTTTCAGGCGATGTGCTGTTCTCCCGTGGAGCTGTTTGGTTTCGCGCCGCATCCCACGGGCTTCATCAACGCCGGCGCGGTGTTCCGCAACCGCGCGGGGGAGGAATTTCTCAAGCGCTACTTTCCCGGGACCGCCGAACAGTCGACGCGCTCCGAGGTCATCCTCGCGATGGCGCAGGAGATCCACGCCGGTCGTGCCGGGTCCACGGGAGGTATCTTCATGGACGCCACCCAAGTCCCCATCGAGATCATCCAGAAGCAGATCCCGCACGTCTACAAGACCTGTTTGCATCGAGGCATCGATATCGCCAAGACGCCGCTCGAGGTGGCACCCGGGAGCCACACCTGGCTCGGCGGGCTCGAGATCGATACCGATGGCCGGACACCGGTGGAAGGCCTGTTTGCCGCCGGAGAAACGGCCGGCGGAATTCACGGCGGGAACCGTATCGGGGGATCCGCGCTTGCCGCATCGATGGTGTTCGGACGTCGCGCCGGGCGCAAGGCGGCGGAGATCGCAAAATCGGCGCGGGTCGTGCCGCCGCAACTCGGCGACAGCGCGATCCCCGAACTCGAACGCGCATGGCTTGCCGATGTCTTGCGTCGTAGCGACGGGCCGTACCAGGGCGATGTGCGCATGCGCTGTCGCATGCTGGCGCACGAAAAGCTCGGGCCGATTCGCGAGGCTGGAACGCTCCGCGACGCGCTCCGGGAGTACGAACGTATCGAGCGGGAGGATGCGCAGACCATGCGGCTCGCCAGCGAGGCCGGTGCCGGCGCGAAGGTCCGCGGCGAAGAACTCGAAAGCGTGCTGTCGGTCCGGAACCTCGCGCTACTCGGCCGGATCGTGGCGAGCGCGGCGCTGGCGCGCACCGAGAGCCGGGGAGCCCACTACCGGCTGGACTACCCCGTAGCCGATGACGCCACCTGGCGCCGGGTCACGCGCGCGCGGTACGGCGGCGATGGCCGCATTGAAATGCTGAGCGACCCGATCAAGGAGATCGTCCCCAGGGCCGCCTAAAGGGTGCGGCGAAGCGCGGCGGGCGCACGCGCCGGGGCGAGGACCGCAAAGGATTTTCCGGTTGTTGGCTATACGCCTGGCGTGACCCGGTTTGGCGCGGATTGCGCCGGGGCGCCTGCAGTCGTGCCCCCGGCGACGGCAGTCTCGAATTCCGTAATGAAGGAAAAAGTCGAGCCGCGGCCGGGCGTACTGTCGATCGACATTCTGCCGTCCATGAGTTGCACGAGGCGGCACGCGATCGTCAGGCCCAGGCCAGCGCCGCGGAAGTTGCGCGCCGCGTTCGCGTCCGCCTGAAAGAACGGCTCGTGAACATGCGCGGCGATCTTCTTGTCCATGCCGATGCCGGTGTCGACGACCGCGAATTTGAGCGTCGCACGCCCCGGTGTTGGGTAGCCTTGGACCTTCTCGGCGAGAAGCGCGACTCGCCCAGCGGCGGTGAACTTCACGGCGTTGTCGCACAGGTTGGTGAGCACGTCGCGCAGGCGAGATTCGTCGCCCCGCACGAGATGCGGAACATCGTCGGCAACCCGCAGTTCGGCGATCAGTCCCTTTTCCTGCGCCGCGCGCGCCATGCGTGTGCCGACCTTCTCCAGCAGCGCCCTGAGGTCGAATTCGGCGTGCCCGAGCCGAACCTGCCCGTATACGAGTTCCGCGGCATCGAGCAGCTGATTGATGTGGCCGAGCAGTTCCTCGCCCGAGCGGTCGATCATGTTGGCCGCCTCCATCTCCTCCTCGCCGAGCGGCATGATCTTGAGCAATTTGGCCATGCCGAGCACGACGGTTAGAGGCGTGCGCAAATGGTGACCCATGTTGCTGAGGAAATCCGCCCGGGCACGCAGACTCGAGTCGGCCAGCGCATTCGCCAGGGCGAGGCCCTGCACGTAGCGTCCCTGCTGCACCGACGCGTCGATCAGTTTGACGAGTATCGCTTGCCAGCGAAGGCTGAGCACACAGACGAACGCCCCCCATCCCGCGAGCGCGAATGCAGACGGATAGCGCAGCGGTGCTTCCGAGAATGCGAGCAAATAGACCGCATAAGTCCCAAGGAAAGCCGCCGCGAAGCCGATCGTGCCCTGCGCGTAGTAACGGAAGACCCACGCGCTCAGCACCGGCAATGCGGCGATCATCGTCACCGCGGCAACGCTCAGCGCGTCGCTGCCAAGCGGTCCCATCCAGATCGGCGCGGGAGACCAAGCGAGGCCGGTTAGAACGCCGAGCGTCGTCAGCCTCAGCGCCCAGGTCCTGGTGTGTTGGTCGCGCAATGCATCGTTGCGCCGCGCTCGCGCGAGAAAGAGGGTCGCTATCGCCAGGCCTGCGTGCACCGCAAGCCAGCCATACAGCGTCGCGGGCGCGACGCGGTCCCACAGCAGCGCGCCGGTCAGCACGGCGGCGAGCAATCCGGCGAGAGCGATCCCAGGCGCCTCCGCATAGCTGCGATCCATGCGTACCGGTTGCAGGCCCGTGGGCGCCGCGTCGGGCACCGCGACCTGCACGCTTGCAGGCACTGGGGCCTGCGATTCGTCTGGCGGTAGCGCCGCGTCGCGCACTGCGTTCTCGAAGTAATCCATCGGCCGAGCTTCCTTGTCCCGGTGGGTTGTTGCCCCGCACCCGCCGCAAGCGCGTCCGGGCGGTCGGGCATGCGCATTACGCATCCGAACGCCAGACTATTACAAATGCATGGGCCAAAGTGTCAGGCTTGGCAAGGGATTGGCCTGGTGCGGAACGATTGCCCGAGACGTGCCGGGTCGCGGGACGCGGCTGAGGAATGGAAGGCGCGGATCGCGCCGCGCAAAAGTTCTCGCGTTGCTCCGAGCGCAGGCGGCTGGCCGGTCGCGAGCCATCTTTCGCCTTGCCCGGGAAATGTTCATGGGTATAGCATACGTCCAGCGCTCTGCCGTTATCGGCGTCATAACCAAAACTAAAACAAAACAACTACAGGGACTGGAGGGGACACCATGGCTCGAAGCGAGGATCCCGTGCATTTTGCCCGTAACGCATCACTGACCGCCGGTTTGCTCGCGGGCATGGCCCTGGCGCTGCAACCTGCGCCGGTCGGCGCCGCGGAGGGCGATTTTCTAAAGGGCGAGACCGTGCATTTCCTCGTCGGCTACTCGCCGGGCGGTGGTTACGATACCTACGCGCGGATGCTGGCACCGCATTTCGAAAAGCGCACCGGCGCTACCGTGGTGGTCGAGAATCGGCCGGGTGGCGGTGGCACGACAGCGCTTAACCAGTTGTTCCGCGCCAAGCCCGATGGCCTGACCATGCAGATGCTGAACGGTGAATCGGCAATCATCGCTCAGCTGACCAAGCAGCCCGGCGTCGCCTATGACATGGGCAAGGTCAGTCTATACGGACGGGTGCTCGAGGAACCGCACTTCATGATCGTGAATCCAAAATTTCCCGATAGCCTGCGGGAACTCATCGCTTCGGGAAAGAAGATCAAGTTCTCCGCCGGCAGCCGCACCGACAACCTGGGCGACTACGCGGCGGTGACCTGCGAGGCGCTGAAGATAAATTGTCAGATCATCACCGGCTACAAGGGCAGCAAGGAAGCGGGGCTTGCGGTGATGAACGGCGAGGCCGACGCGCTGACCATCTCGGAAACCTCGGCGATCAATTATTCCAAGGGCGGGCGCACCAAGATCGTGGTTACCATCGCGCGCAAACGGTCGGCGGAGCGGCCCGATATTCCCACGGTCTATGAAATGTTTCAGTTGTCGCCGGAGGGCAAATGGTGGTTCGATTTCCGGCTCGGCATCAAGGCGATCGGCCGCGTGGTGGTGGGCACGCCGGGTATTCCGCAGGACCGCCTGCAAACCTTGCAAAGGGTCTGGCGCGAGATCCTCACCGACCCGGCGGTGATCGCGGAAGGCGCCAAGACCAAGCACGACGTCGAATACGAGGCGCCGGACAAGCTGAACGTCCGGGATCTTCTGGAAAGGCTGCCGGCAGACAAGCTCAGGGAAGTCAACGAAGTCATCTTGAAGAAATTCTCCTAAAGGCATGTGCCGCGCAGAGTGCGCCGGGCGACGCGTGAATACCGCCCGGCGCGGCGAATGCCGCATGGCGGGCGGCGGTGCTCGCGGATGGCCGCGCGCGTCGTAGGCCGGCACGGCGAAATTCCGAATGTTTGACGCGTTCCTTTCGGCCGCCGGCCAGTTGCTCAATCCGGTCGTCCTCGCGGCGATGTTGCTGGGGCTGCCACTCGGTCTGGTGATCGGGCTGCTGCCTGGGCTGAGCGGTATCACCGCCATCGCGTTCCTCATTCCGTTCACCTTCGGTATGCCTCCGCTGGTGGGGCTTGCGTTCCTGCTTGCTGCCTACGCCGCGGTGTCGCAGGGTGGCTCGATGACTGCGATCATTCTCGGCATCCCGGGCGAGGTACCGAACGCGGCGACCGTGATCGACGGCTACCCGATGACCAAGGCCGGCCGGGCGGGCGAGGCGGTCGGCGCCGCGCTCATGGCTTCGGCGCTCGGCGGGCTGTTCGGCTGCGTGCTGCTCGCGATACTGATCCCGGTCATCCAGCCGATCGTGCTGTCCTTCGCTTCGCCGGAAAATTTCTTTCTCGCTCTGGCCGGCATCGCCTTCATTGCCGTGCTCAGTTCAGAGGCGCCGAACAAGGGCCTCATCGCCGGTGCGCTCGGAATCTTCCTGTCGCTGTTCGGCTACTCGCCAACCGACGGCGTGCCGCGATTCTGGATGGGCGTCGATTACATGCTCGACGGTTTTCGGCTGGTGCCGCTCGCGATGGGGCTGTTCGCGATGCCTGAAATTCTCGCGTTGATGACCAGTGGACGGTCGATAGCGCGAACCCAGGCGATGGCGCCGATATCGCTGCGGCAGGTGGTGAACGGCGGGCTCGCGGTGTTCAAGCACCCCGGTGTCTTCTTCCGCTCGTGCACGATCGGTTCGGTGATCGGCATGATGCCCGGGGTGGGTGGCGCCACGGCGCCCTTCGTCGCCTATGCGGCGGCCAAGCAGACCTCGCGCGATCCGGAGAGTTTCGGCAGTGGGCGCATCGAGGGGGTGATCGCGCCCGAGGCGAGCAGCAACGCCAAGGAGGGCGGGGCGCTGGTTCCGACGCTGGCACTGGGCATCCCGGGCAGCGCCTCGATGGCGCTGCTGCTGGGCGCATTCATCGTTCTAGGGCTGCAACCCGGCCCCGAGTTTCTGGTCAAGCACCTGGATCTCGCCTTTGCCGCGGCGATGATTCTGGCATTCGGCAATCTGGCCTCGAGCTTCCTGATGTTCCTCCTGTCGAAGCTGCTCATCCACATTACGCGGGTACCCGGGCACGCGCTGGCGCCCATCCTGCTGGTGCTGGTGATGATCGGAAGTTACTCGGCAGAAAACAACCCGATCGATGTGCTGTTCGTCTTTGCTTTCGGCGGACTTGGCGTGGTGATGGAGCGTTTCGGCTACAACCGGCCGGCGCTGCTGCTTGGCTTCGTGCTGGGGGAAACGATCGAGCGCTACTACCAGGTCTCGGTGAACGCATACGGCGCGATGTTCTTCATGCGCCCCATCTCGATCGCGATCATTGCGGTGACGTTGTTGTGCCTGCTGTGGCCGAACCGCAAGCGCATCCTGAAGTATTGGGAGAGCCGGTGAAGCACGGCGCGATCGTCTTTCCGGCGCTCATTTTCGCGTTTGCCGCGACGATGCTGGCGATCGGCTATCTTTATTATCAATATTCCTGGACCGCATTCGCGTTTCCCCTCGCTGCGGGCCTCGCGGTGTGCGCCCTCTGCATCGCGGAAATCATCGCCATGTTCCGCGCACGCGGGAGCGAGGCCCCGCGCGCGGGCGCTCCGCCGCCGATATCGGCGGCCGGCGCGGCATGGTTGTTCGCGTTGGCCGCGTTTCTTTACGCATTGGGTTTCGTCTTCGGGGCAGCGTTGTACCTGCTCGTCTGCCTGAGGGGAAACGGTTGTTCGTGGCGGCTTTCGGCAGGTGCCTCGGCCGTATCGCTGATCGTGACCTGGGGGCTGTTCATCAAGCTGCTGGGGGTACAGCTTCCGCTGCACCCGTTGTGGATGGGCTGAACCACGAACCCAAGACGCGTCCCGGCACACCGGCGGACGCGCCGGGTCAGAACCCGGCGCGTGCCAATTGGAAACCGCCAACAACGAATTGTCGGCGGGATCGAACCCGTTATTGCTCCATCGAACTTGCGGCGAACACTTCCTCGAGCTGGATCAGGCGCGGGGTCAGACCCTGTTCGTGCGAGTACTGCGCGGCGGTTTCGAGCGTCATGCGGTTGGCACGGATGCCGTGCTGCACGAGCGGTGTGCGCAATGCCACCGCGGCTGCGGGCGCGAGCAGGCCCGTGGCGAGATGATACGAGGCGTGCTCGAAACGCTCCTTGTTTGCGATGTCATTGGCATTCTCGAACGCCTTGAGGAGATTCAGTACGGTCCAGGGGTGCTTTTCCGCGATCTCTCTGCGGATGACCATGCCGTGATTGATCGGCAGGATACCGGTCTTGCGATAGTAGCGGATGCCCTCGGCAACGGGATCGGGAAAGAGCGGTTTGACATCCGGATGGTTCCACAGATCAGCGGTGCTGCGGTCCACCAGGTTGGGATCGACGATGTAATGCAGCGCGGCGTCCAGTTCGCCCGCGAGGATCATGCCGCCGAGGCTCTTTTGCGCCGGAATCTGCTTGATGGTTACCCCTGGCGGCGCGTCGAAACCCAGCGCGCCCCGATGGCTGTGAGTGGGCATGCGCTCCATCCAGAACTCCATGTCGCGGGGATGCACACCGAACTCGTGCTGCAGCGCGCCGCGCGCCCACAGCGCCGCAGTCTGCTGGTATTCGGGAACGCCGACGCGCTTGCCCCTCAGGTCCTCGGGCTTCTCGATGCCGGCGTCACGCCGCACCAGGATGCCGGCGTGATACAGCTTTCGCGTGGTGAATACCGGCAGGCCGGTCCAGCGCGTGTCGCCCTTCGCCTTTGCCATGATCAGTGAGGAAAAGGACATCTCGGAAACGTCGAAATCCGCGAACCGCAGTTGCCGCCAGAACAGTTCCGACGGATGGACGCGACTGGGCAGCAGGTCGATGCCGTCGGGTTTGGCCCTGCCGTCGAAGATCGGCCAGGTGCGCGGGTTCGATGCAATGCCGATGCTGAGTTGGAGTTTCATGCGGAGAGGGAAGATCCGGTCCTAGTAATGGGGCGGCGTCTCATGAGGTATTTCGCGCGACACCGGCAGTCCGTCATCGGGCTGCAATTGTCCGCGCAACGCACGCAAATCCCGCTGCAACTGCTCGATCTCTTGCTGCTGACGAAACACGGTCCGGTTCATCGCTTCCAGAAGATCTTCCGCAAGGCTCAGCTTGGTTTCGATCTCCACCAGACGAGGCTCAATGGTCTCTGCGTTGGTCATCTCAACTCCCCAGGACGACGATCCGGATGCCACGACACGCCACCGTCTGCCCGGATCGGATCTTGGCGGTTCTGCGGTCCTCTGGCCGCCCATCCACGGTCACCAGGCCGTCGGTGACCAGCTGCTTTCCCTGCGCGCCACTTGCGGCAACGCCTGTTGCCTTGAGCAGGTCGCACACCCGGATATGCTCACCATGCAATTGAAATTCGATGAGTTGCGCGGAAATCCCGGGCATCACTTGCCGTCCTGGTCATGGACTGGTGTACGGATCCCGGGGCTTGCGCGATCCAGTCGGAGGCCCGGTTCTTGTCGACGCGAGCGGCTACTTCTTCGCCACCACCTTCACCGCGATCTCCTGCAGCTTGGTCGGCTTGATGATGTGCCCGTCGAGCCCCGCCTGCTTCGCGCTCGCGCCGTAGGCGACTGCGAGGAGCTGCGAGTAGTAGGCCACGGGCATGTTGAACTTCGTGCCCTGCTTGCGGTTGATCTCCGACTGGTAGACCTCGACGTTCGCCTGGCATAGCGGGCAGGGGGTGACGATCATGTCGGCACCCTGGTCGTAGGCCGATTCGACGATCTGCTTGATCTGCTTCTGGCTCTTGTCGGGTTCGGAGAAGGCGAGCGCACCGCCGCAGCAACTCACCTTCTGCTCGTATTTGGTGAGTGCTTCGCCGCCGACGGTCTCGACCATTTTGTCGAGGTACATCGGGTTTTCGAAGGATTCGCCCGCGATGCCGAAGGGGCGGTTGGTCTGGCAGCCGACGTAGCCGGCGAACTTGATGCCTTCGAGCGGCTTCACCACCGGTTGCGCAATGCCTTCGTAGCCGATGTCCTCGATCAGCACCTCGACCATGTGGCGCACTTCGGTGCCGCCCTTGTAATGCAGGCCGGCTTCCTTCAGCGCCTCGTTGGTGTCGGCCATCAGGACGCTGTTCGCATCGAGCTTTTCCTTGGTCTCTTTCGCGCCGAGCCAGCAGGCGGCGCAGGTGGCGACCACGTCCTGCCCCGGCAGGTGCTCGGCGGAAAGCGCGAAGTTGCGCGCGTTCATCACGTGGCGCGACAGCTCGCCCGCGCCCGCGTAGCTCACCGAGGCGCCGCAGCAGTTCCAGTCGGGAATCGGCGTCATTTTGATGTCGAGGGTGTCGCACATCGAATTGACGCTGGTGAGGTAGTTCGAGGCCGAGCCCTTCAATTGCGAAGAGCAGCCGGGGTAGAACGCGTATTCCTTTTTCGCCATCTCAGTT
>JAOUFA010000090.1 GCA_029858545.1 Betaproteobacteria bacterium | reverse complement strand
GTGGCTGGACATGCGGCACGCGATCGAAGCGCGCGCCTCGGACTACGTCATGCCCGACGTGATGAAGATCGGCGGCGTGACGGGCTGGCTCAGGGCCGCGGCGCTCGCGCACGCGAACGGCATCCGCATCTCGAACCACCTGTGGCCGGAAATCAGCGCGCGTCTGTTGTGCTGCACGCCGACCGCGCACTGGCTCGAATACGCCGACTGGTGGAACCCCATCCTTGCGCAGCCGCTGCGCGTCGAACACGGCATGGCGATCGTGGGAGACGCTATCGGTTCGGGGGTCGAATGGAACGAAGACGCGGCACGCCGTTTCGCTGCATGATGGGGCATGGTCGACGCACATCGTCTTGCAACGCCCAGCGGAGCCTAGGGGAACCTGTCATGCATGATGAACCTGCCCTTGCGGGGATCCGCCGCCACACATTGCTCGTCGCCCTCGCTGGCGCATTGACGCTCGCCGCGGGTTATCCGGGCGGTGCGCTCGCCGCCGAGGAAGCGAGACCGGACCGTTGGGCGCAACCGGTCGCCGCCGGCCCCGGGCTGCCGAATCTGCATCGTGTGAACTCCACGCTATACCGTTCGGCACAGCCCTCGCAGGAGGGTTTCGTGCGTCTGGGCAGTCCGGTGAGCCTCGCGAACCGGGATCGGCCGATCAGGACCGTTGTCTCGCTGCGCGCGTTCAACGACGACGCGCCGCTTGTTTCCGCATCCTCGCGTCTGAGGCTCGAGCAGATCCGGTTCAAGACCTGGCATCCCGAGGACGAGGATGTCGTCAAGTTCCTGCGCATCGCGACCACCCCCACGCTGCAACCGGTGCTCGTGCACTGTCTGCACGGCTCGGACCGTACCGGCACGATGGTCGCGATCTACCGGATCGCCTACGAAGGCTGGACCAAGGCGCAGGCGATCGATGAGATGATCCACGGCGGCTTCGGCTTTCACCCGTTGTGGCAGAACCTGCTGCGCTATATCGACGCGCTTGATGTGGACGCGATCAAAAAGCAGGTCGCCCGGCAGGGGCGCTGGCAATAGCCGCCGCGCCGTCATCGAGTCCGACTCCATCGCCACAATCCGCCCATGAACGACACCGTCTGGATCCTCACCAACCTGATCAAGGCCCTGGTTCTTCCCCCGACGCCACTCCTGATCCTCGCTTTGCTCGGGATGTTGGCGGCGGGCAAGCGGCGCTGGCTGCGTCGCACCGGGATTGCGGCGCTCGTTTTGCTCGCAGTGCTCTCGACGGCGGCGATGGGCGGCGCGCTGCTCGGGATGCTCGAAGGCGGTGCGCCGCCGCTCGCCGCGGGGCGGATTCCCGGCCTGAAGGCCGAGGCCGAGGCGATCGTTATTCTGGGTGGCGGGCGCAGGCTTGGCGCGCTCGACGAACCCGACGGCGAGACGGTATCGGCCGAGACCCTGACCAGGACGCTCTACGGCGCGCGGCTCGCGCACGCGAGCGGCCTGCCGGTGATCGTCTCGGGTGGCAAGCCAGGCGGTCGTGGCAACCTGCCCGAGGCGCGCCTGATGGCGCGCGTGCTGCGCGGCGACCTCGGTGTGAAGGAGGTTCGCGCAGAGGAGTCGAGCTACGACACGCTGCAGAACGCGATCCTGGTGGCGCGCCTGATGGGCGGCGCGAAGGGCCGGCGCATCGTGCTGGTGACCCACTTCTATCACATGCGCGGCGCGGCGATGGCTTTCGCGGCGCAGGGCTTCAAGGTTATCCCCGCGCCGATGGGACATCGCACGAGTATCCCGGGCGGCGTGCTCGATTACCTTCCCTCGTCCGACGGGCTGCGCGATTCGTCGCTCGCACTACGCGAGTTCCTGAGAGCGCTATGGTACGCAGCGGGACTGTGAGGCGGCTTTCAGATGCGCCGCGGTCCCGGCCTGCCGTCATCGACGACGAATGACGCGAGGGTGTCGCAGCCGGCGTCTTCGGACGCGACCGAGCGCATCGCGCGCAGGTCGGCGCGCAGCCGCTCGCGCGTGAGTTCGATGCGTACATAGCCGCGGTAGCGCGCGTCGCCGAGCAGGATGTGCGGATTGTCGGGCAGGATGCGTTCGATGGCCTCCTGCGGCATTGCCTGCGCGGTGATCGAGCTGGCGACGAATTCGCTCGCCACCACCGGCGCGGCGGGGTCGTCGAAGTCGCGTTTCAGTTCGGCGACATAGAACATGTGCATGTCGCCGCCGAGTACCACCGGGTTGGTGATCCCGCGTTCGACCAGGATATCGAGTAGCCGCCGGCGCGCGGCCGGATAGCCGTCCCAGCCGTCGGTCCAGGCGCGGCGGCCGGGACCGGGCAACTGGTCAAGCTGCGCCATCAGCGTCGACTGGGCGATGAGGTTCCACGCAGCATGCGACTCGCCGAGCGCCGCTTCGAGCCAGCGTTCCTGTGCGGTACCGAGTATCGTACGCCGCGGATCGAGAAGTTCGCGACAGGCGGCGACGTCGACCGTGTTCGAGCCGCCGCGGCGCGGTCGCGGGCAGACCTGGTGCGAGCGATACTGCCGGTCATCGAGTAGGTAGAAACGCGCGAGCGATCCCCAGTCGAGCGCCGTGTAAAGCGGCAACCGGGCGCCCGCGGGGCGCATGCGCTCCGGCAGCGGCATGTGCTCGTAATAGGCGCGGTAGGCGGCGGCGCGGCGCACGAGGAACAGCTCGCGCGCCAGACCGTCCTCGGGGCGGTCGTCGGCATAGTCGTTGTCGACCTCGTGATCGTCCCAGGTCATGATCCACGGGCAGGCGGCGTGCGCGGCGCGCAACGCCGCGTCGCCCTTGTAGAGCGCGTGGCGCACCCGGTAGTCGTCGAGCGTGGCGGGCTCGCGCGCGCCGTGCCAGCGCACGCGCCGGCGTCCCCACGAGGACTCGTAGATGTAGTCGCCGAGAAACGCGATCAGATCCGGGTCGTCGGCAACGATGTGGCGGTAGGCGGAAAACCAGCCCTGTTCGTAATGCTGGCAGGAGGCGAAGGCGAAGCGCAGCGGCGGCGCCGGCGCATGCGCGCGCGGTGCGGTGCGAGTGCGCCCGATGGGACTCGCCGCCTCGCCGGCGGTGAAACGGTACCAGTACCCGCGCGCGGGCTCGAGACCGTCCACCTCGACATGCACCGAATGCGCCCAGGCGGGACTCGCCTCGGTGACGCCCCGCGCGACAAGCTTCGTCATCGCCTCGTTCGCGGCGACCTCCCAGCGCACCGGGATCGCGAGCGGGTCGAGGCCGCCATCGGCGCGTGTCGGATCGGGCGCGAGGCGCGTCCAGAGCACCACCCCCCGCGGCGACGGGTAACCCGAGGCAATGCCAAGGGCGAACGGATCCGCGCTGAAACGCATCGGCGCCGCGATATCCCGGGCGCGGCCCGGCAGCGCGCGCGCGAGCCCTGCGGCACCGAGTGCGTGCAGGAACCCGCGCCGGGTGGTCACGCGCCTTGCGCCAGCCGAAGATTTACATGCCTGACGGTCGGTCCCTCGCGGCTCTCCGAAATGGCGAAACCGAGTTTCGCGCACAGACCCAGCATCGGCGCATTTTCCGCGAGCACGTGCCCGATCATCGCCTTCAGGCCGCGCGTGCGCGCGGCTTCGATGAGTGCATTCATCATGCGCCGCCCCAGGCCGTGGCGGTGCCAGGCATCGGCGACCACCAGCGCGAACTCGCAGGTTTCGCCGTCCGGGTTGGTGACATAGCGGCATACCGCGATCTCGGTTTCGCGGCCTTCGCGCTCGATCGTGGCGACAAAGGCCATCTCGCGGTCGTAGTCGATCTGGGTGAAACGCACCAGCATTGCGGGCGTCAACTCGCGCAGCGTGTTCATGAAACGGAAATGCCGGCTCTCGGCCGACAGACCCTTGACGAATTGCTGCTCGAGTTCGGCGTCCTCGGGCCGGACCGGGCGCAATTGCACGCGCGTGCCGTCAGCGGCGGTCCAACTCGACACCCACTGCACCGGGTAGGGGTGGATCGCCATGTGCGCGTAGCGCTCGGAGGTCGGCGCCGCGGCGATCAGGATCCGCGCCTCGCCCGCGAGCGCGCCGTGCTCGTCGAGCAGCAGCGGATTGATGTCGAGCCCGACGAGCTGCGGCAGTTCGCAGACCATTTCCGAGACGCGCTGCAGCACCGTTTCGAGTGCCTTCAGATCGGCGGGCGGCAACTGACGGTAGGCGCCCAGCATGCGCGCGACGCGTGTGTTGCGGATCATGTCCGAGACCAGAAAGCCGTTGAGCGGCGGCAGCGCGACCGCCCGGTCGCGCTGCACCTCGATCGCCGCGCCACCCGCGCCGAATACGAGCGCGGGACCGAACACCGGGTCGCACAGCATGCCCACCATCAGTTCCCGCGCGTGAGGGCGATCGAGCATCGGTTCGACGATCACCCCATCGAGGCGTGCCTGCGGGCGTTCGCGCGTTACCGCGGAAAGCAGATCGCCCCAGGCGGCACGCAGCGCCTGTGCATCGCGCAGGCCCTGGCGCACGCCGCCGACCTCGCTCTTGCGAACGAGGTCCGGCGAGCAGATCTTCAGTGCCACCGGCCAACCGATCTCCTCGGCGATACGCGCGGCCTCGTTCGCATCCCGCGCGACGCGCGCCGGAACGACCGGTATGTGAAACGCGGCGAGCAAGGTCTTCGCCTCCATCTCCGAGAGCAGGCTGCGGCGCGCGGCGAGCGCGCCGTCGATGATCGCGCGCGCGCCGGGCAGGTCGGGCGGGGTGGCATCGGCGAGCGGTCCCGGGGTCTGCATCAACAACCGCTGGTTGCGGTAGAAGGCCGAGACATGCGCGAACATTTCCACCGCGGGTTCCGGCGTGCGGAAGGTCGGAATCCCCGCATCCATGAACAGGCGACGGCTCGAGGCGACCTGTTCCTCGCCCATCCAGCTGGTGAGCAACGGCTTGCTCGACCCCTTCGCCGCCTCAATCACCGCGTGCGCCGAGGCAAGCGGCGTGGTCATTCCCTGGGGCGAGAGGACCGCAAGCACGCCGTCGACCTGCTCGTCGGCGAGGCAGGCGGCGATCGCCGCGCCGTAGCGTTCGGGACCCGCATCGCCGATCAGGTCGACCGGGTTGCCGTGCGACCAGTTGGGCGGCAGCGAGCGCTGCAGGATCGCGCTGGTCGCGGGCGAGAGTTCAGCAAGCGGGATGCCGAGCTCGGCGGCGTGGTCGGCGGCCATCACGCCGGGGCCGCCGCCGTTGGTGACGATCGCGAGACGCTCGCCGCGCGGTTTGACGCGCCGCGCGAGGGCGTGCGCCGCGGCGACCATCTGACCGATCGTTCGCACCCGCACCACGCCGGCGCGCCGCACCACCGCGTCGAACACGTCGTCGGCGCCGACGATCGCGCCGGTGTGCGAGACCGCGGCACGCGTGCTGGCGGGGTGGCGCCCGGATTTCATCAGAATCACGGGCTTCACGCGTGCCGCGGCGCGCAGCGCCGAGACGAAACGCCGCGCATCGCGCACCCCCTCTACGTAGAGCAGTATGTGCTCGGTGCGGCTGTCGTCGACCAGGTAGTCGATGACCTCGCCGAAGTCGATGTCGCTCGAGCCACCGAGCGACACCACGCTCGAGAAGCCGATGCCGTTGGGGCGCGCCCAGTCGAGCATTGCCGCGCACAACGCGCCCGACTGCGACACCATGCCGAGCGAGCCGGCGATGCCGGCACCCCCGCCGAAGGTCGCGTTGACCCCGAGCGAGGGTCGCTGCAAACCGAAGCAGTTCGGGCCGAGCACGCGTAACTGGTGGCGGCGCGCGTGTTCGACCAGTTCGCGCTCGAGCCTCTCGCCCGCTGGACCCGCCTCCGAAAACCCGGCGGTGATGACGCAGGCGGCGCGCACCCCCGCCTTGCCGCATTCCTCGATCACGCCGGGCACCGTGGCCGCGGGCGTCGCGATCACCGCGAGATCGACCCGCTGCGGAAGTTTGCGTACCGAGGCGTGGCAGGGCACGCCGCGTACCTGGCGGTATTTCGGATTTACCGCGTACAGCGCCCCCGCGTAGCGCGCGGCGAGCATGTTGTCGATCAGCACGCTGCCGACCGAACCGATGCGTTCGGTGGCGCCGATGATCGCCACCGAAGCGGGTTCGAACAGCGCGGTGAGGTAGTGACGGTCTGAGAGCGCAATCGACATGGGCAGATGTGAGTGTAGCCCCGTCGCCGGCTACGCGCTTCGCATTCGGGACGAGCCATAATCTACGCCGCGACGCGGGAAGCGCACCGCTTTGTTGCCCGGCCGTCCGGCCCGCACAGCGCTCGGGTAGAATGCGTCGAGGCGATCGTTAGGCGGCGGCCGGACCCCGGGCCAAGGCGAACGTTCATCGGATTCACTCAATGGAATCATCATGGGAGGATGACATGACATTCGGCAGACGGAACCTGATTCACGGCGCACGTATCCTCGCGGCCGTCATGGCGATGCTCTTCGGCATCGTTTCGGCAATGGCGCAGAATATTTCGATCGGCACTGGCGGAACCGGTGGCGTCTACTACCCGCTCGGCGGAGGAATGGCGGCGGTGCTGTCGAAGTACGTTTCCGGCATGCAGGCAACCGCCGAAGTCACCGGGGGTTCGGTCGCGAACCTCCAGTTGATCGGCACTGGCAAGCCCTATATCGGCATGACGATGGCCGATGCCGGCCAGGACGCCTACCGCGGCGAGAACAAGTTCGCCGGCAAGAAGGTGTTGGTCAGGACGCTGATGATCATGTACCCGAACCGCATGCACGTCGTCACGATCGACGGTACGGGAATCAGCAAGATCTCCGACCTGAAGGGCAAGCGCGTCTCGACCGGCTCGCCGGGGAGTGCGACCGAAGTGATGGCCTTCCGCGTCATCGAAGCCGCGGGTTTGGACAAGGATCGCGACATGACGCGCGAGCGCCTGGGGGTCGCAGAATCGGTGAATGCCGTGAAGGACAGGAAGATCGACGCCTTCTTCTGGGTCGGCGGCCTGCCCACCGCGGCGGTGACTGACCTTGCCAACACTCCGGGCATCAAGCTCAAGATGATCGATCACGCCGACCTCGTGCCGGCGATGAACAGGAAATACGGCAATCTGTATGTCCGGGACGCCATTCCGATGTCCATCTACCGCGGCATGGAAGCCGACAACCACCAGGCGACGGTGATGAACCTGCTGGTCACGCACCAGGACATGGATGACAAGACCGCGTACAACATCGTGAAGACGATTTTTGAGAAGCGCGACGATCTGATCGCGGTGCACAAGGAGGCGGCCAACTTCAAGCTCGAAAACCAGAAAGCCGCGGCCTCTCCGATCCCGTTCCATCCCGGCGCGGAAAAGTACTTCAGCGAGAAGGGTGTCAAGCTGAACTGAGCCGACCAGCGAGAGTGGAAGTCCGCGAACCCCGTCCGCAGCACATGGACGGGGTTTTGTATTCGGGGGAGGACGAATGAGCGTGGATCACGTGCAGCATGCGCCGGCACCGGGTGTCGGTGACGAAGCGCTGAAGAAGGCCGAACAGTACATCGAGGAGGAAGAAGGGGTCCAGAACAAGCTCGGCGGCCGGCTTGGCATCTTCGTGAGCGTCGTCGCAGTGGTGATGTCGACCTTCCACCTCTACAGCGCGTACTCGATCGTGCAGACCGACATCCTGCGTGCCGTCCACGTGGCATTCGTGCTGTTCATCTCGTTCCTCGTGTTCCCGGCCGCCAGGCGCTTCCGTCACCGCATCATGTGGTGGGACTGGATCATGGCGCTGTTGCCGATCGCGGTCACCGTGTACATGATCCATGGCGGCGACGACTTCACCGACCGCAACGTCACGCCCGAGAACTGGGACATCTTCTTCGGCCTCGCGCTCGTCGCGTTGATTCTCGAGGCGATGCGGCGCGCGAACGGCATGGTAATGCCTATCGTCACGCTCTCGTTCATCGCCTACGCGTTCCTCGGCCCCTATCTGCCTGAACCGTGGACCCACAAGGGCTACGATATCGGGCGTTTCGTCGGACATATGTACATGACGCTCGAGGGCATCTACGGGCCCGCGGTCGATGTGTCGTCGTCGCTCATCATCTTGTTCACCATTTACGGCGCGTTCCTGCAGTATTCGGGAGCGGGCAAATTCTTCATCGACTTTTCGTTCGCGGCGATGGGCGGCAAACCCACGGGTGCGGGCAAGACCGTCGTGCTCGCCTCGTTTTTGCTCGGTGGCCCCTCGGGATCGGGCGTGGCGACCACCGTGACGCTGGGCGCGGTCGCCTACCCGATGCTCGCCAAGGCGGGCTATGCGAAGGACCCCGCGGGGGGATTGCTTGCCGCTGGCGGGCTTGGGGCGATCATCTCGCCGCCGGTGCTCGGCGCCGCGGCCTTCCTCATCGCCGAGTTCCTCAAGATTTCGTACCTTGACGTGCTGCTGATGGCGGTCATCCCGACGCTGCTTTATTACTTCGCGCTGTTTCTCATGGTCGAGATCGATTCGCGCAAACTCGGCATGCGCGAGACGACCTTTGAGCGCGTCGAGAGCGCCTGGAGTCTGAGCAAGAAGTACTGGTTCCATTTCTTCTCGCTGGTGGCGATCGTCGGTTTCATGCTGATGGGATTTTCGCCCGTGCTCTCGGTGTTCTGGGCGACCGTGGTGTCGCTCGGCACGAGCTTTCTTGCGCGCGATTGCGCGCTGTTTTCCTGGGAGTTCCTGCGTGGCCGCGAATCCTTCGTGCGCGGGTTCTTCGGCTCGAAATTCTTCCGGGCGATGGAGGCGGGCTCGACCGGAATGCTCAATGTCGCGGCGACCTGCGCCGGAGCGGGGATCATCGTTGGCGTCGTGACGCTCACCGGGCTGGGGCTCAAGTTCAGTTCGATCGTGCTCGCCTACGCGGGCGGGTCGTTGCTGCTCACCGCAATCTATACCTCGCTGATCGTCTGGATCGTCGGTCTCGCGGTGCCGGTGACGGCTTCGTACATCATCTGCGCGGTGATCGCGGCGCCGGCGCTGATCAAGCTCGGCGTGCCGGATTTCGCCGCGCACATGTTCATCTTCTACTACGCGGTGTTGTCGGAAGTCTCGCCGCCCACCGCGCTCTCGCCGTTCGCGGCCGCGGCGATCACCGGAGGCGACCCGTACAAGACAACGCTGCAGACATGGAAATACACGATGCCGGCGTTTCTCGTACCGTTCATGTTCGTGCTCGATCCCTCCGGTCAGGGGTTGCTGCTGACGGGTTCGTTCAAGACCCTTGCCGGAGCCGATTGGGGATCGATCGCGCTCGTCAGTTGTACCGCGGCCGCCGGCATCGCGGCGCTCGCCGGCGGCTTGCAGGGCTGGTTTATCAAGCGCGCCAACTGGATCGAACGCCTGATGTTGGTCGTCGCGGGATTCCTGCTCGTCTATCCCTCGACGGCGTCCGACCTGATCGGCGTGGCGCTGATCGGCATTGCGCTGGTGCTGCAGCTTCTGCGTCGCGCACCGACGGCGGTGCGATCGTGAATTCCGGGACCGCAAGTTCCGGGCGCAAGACGCAGATCGACGCCCTGTTGCTCAAGCTCCCGGGCGTCAGCGCAAGGAAGATCAACGGCCTCGACGCCTACTTCGTCAGTGACCGGATGTTCGCCTGCATCAGTGGCGAAGGCATCGGACTGCGGCTCCCTGTCGCCGCGGCGACCGAATTGCAGTTCGCGCGCGACAACGTGGTGCCGTTCGCGCCCGGCGGCACGGCGAGCACGCGGGAGTGGATCCAGATCAACCGCGCCGAGGCGGCCGACTACGAGAAGGATCTCGAACTGTTTCGGGCTTCGATCGAATTCGTGAAGGGCGGCCGGAGTCGTTAGGTCAGGGCAATCCGCCGGCCTGAGCCACCGCCGGATTGGGAAAGCGCGACAAAGTCGCGATCCCGGCGATTGCGGGCGTGCCGATCTCCTGGCCACGCGACCAAATATTTGTCGTAGCATACGCGCGCCATTACCCACGAGGAGGACCCCTATGGCCACGCAAACCGTGCTCGAATCTTCGCGCACTGCTCTTCGCCCCACTTCGGGCGCTGTCACCCAAACGCAGATCGACCAGCAGGTGTTCGATCTCTACGACGAGTACTGCCATGGACGGATCGACAGGCGCGAGTTCCTGAGACGCGCTTCGGCACTGGGCGCGGCGAGTCTCGCGATGGCGCAGGCACTGTTTCCGAATTACGCCCAGGCGCAGACGATTTCGTTCACCGACAAGCGGATCAAGGCGATGTATGTCGCCTATCCCTCGCCGGGCGGCAATTCGGGTTCGATGCGCGGTTATCTCGTGCAGCCTTCAGGACCGGGGCCGTTTCCGGCGGTGTTGGTGGTCCACGAGAACCGCGGGTTGAATCCCTACATCGAGGACGTGGCGCGTCGCGCTGCGGTGGAGGGTTTCCTCGCGCTCGCGCCCGACGGCCTCGCGCCGCTCGGTGGCTATCCGGGCAACGACGACGACGGCCGCGACCTGCAGACGAAACTCGACCAGGCGAAGCTGCGCACGGACATGTTGAGCAGCGCGCGCTATCTGAAGTCGCATGTGCTCGCCAAGGGCAAGCTCGGCGTCACGGGATTTTGCTGGGGTGGCGGCACGGCGAATTATCTCGCCGCCGCGCTTGGCGCGGATCTTCACGCGGCGGTGCCGTTCTACGGCGCGGCAGCGGAGACCGCCGCAGTGGCGAATATCAAGGCGCCGTTGCTGATCCACTATGCCGAAAACGACCCGCGCATCAACGCGATGTGGCCGGCCTTCGAGCAGGCGCTGAAGGCGGCGAACGTCGCGCACGAAATGCACACCTACGCCGGCACCCAGCACGGCTTTCACAACAACTCGACGCCGCGCTACAACGAGCAGGCGGCGAAACTCGCCTGGGAGCGTACGGTCGCGTTCTTCAGGAAGCATCTCGCCTGACACCCGGCGGAGTGCGCTGGCGAGGCGACGAGGGGAGCTTCGCGCGAGTTCCCCTC
>JAOUFA010000089.1 GCA_029858545.1 Betaproteobacteria bacterium | reverse complement strand
CCCCGCCGAACTTCTTCGACAGGATCGTCGTCATCGCCGCCGTCAGCGTCGTCTTGCCATGGTCCACATGGCCAATCGTGCCCACGTTTACGTGCGGCTTGGTACGCTCAAATTTGCCCTTTGCCATTTCGACGTCACCCTTATCGAGTCGATTGATCTTTTATTGAACAAAACCTGCTTGCCTGAACCACTTTGCACCAACCGCAACCGCCATCAACCTTGGTGCCCATGACGCGGATTGAACGCGTGACCTCTCCCTTACCAAGGGAGTGCTCTACCACTGAGCTACATGGGCTAAATCCTGGCTCTCCCGTCGCCGGTCCGCCCTGCCGCGCATGGAGCGGGTGAAGGGAATCGAACCCTCGTCATAAGCTTGGAAGGCTTCTGCTCTACCATTGAGCTACACCCGCCCGTCATCGTCAGCAACCACGTCGAACTCCCTTACTGCAACCCCCGTAACCAGTACGACTGCCATTCCACGATCGGTGGAGGGGGTTGGATTCGAACCAACGTAGGCGCGAGGCCAACAGATTTACAGTCTGCCCCCTTTAGCCGCTCGGGCACCCCTCCGGCAGAACCCTGAATTTTCTGTGAATTCCAATGCTTAGTCAAGCAACCTGGAAAGCAGATCGCGTTGGTTCGCATACCGCTCGACGGCCCCTGCCTCCCCGGCGCGCCCTCGATGCCCCACCCGGCATACTCCGGCAACACCGGATCTACCGCCCTGGCAACGGTTAACTCTCGTGAAATGTGACATTTGCACGCCTAGATTCGGTTGGGTCGGCGTAGATGATGAAACAATCATGACTCCCTGTCGCTCACTACCGACGGCATTTTGTCACGCTTGGCGCGCCGCGTGCGTATCCGCGGTGATGCTGTGCGCCATTGCCATGGCGCCAGGGGCGCAGGCCTTCTCCGAAGCGAATTCCAATAGTGCGACGGTCCAATTCGAAGTGGTGATTCCCGCCGTCGTCGGTGTGCGGATCGCCGCCGACGGACAGGTAAGAGTGGTCTCCAACAGCGGGCAGGTTTTTGCGACGCACAAACCCACTGCACCGCAGCGCCGGTTTCCAGATGCCTCGGATCCTCCTGATTACAGCAGCGAAATCGATATCCAGACCTTCGACATCGATCGCGAGTTCCGCTCCAACCCTAGCCTCGGGCCCGCTAGGCTAGGCACTCTTCTCGAAGCAAATCGGGCAACCTTGGCCACCACAGCAGGCTCGGCCCGACCCCGCCGCAACTCGACGACCGGACTGAGCGGCGGCAGTGGCGGCTCGCCCACCCCTCTGACGTTTTCGGCTCCCTAGAACAGAAGAAGCAGGAACGACGTCCAAGTCGCGTCCTAGCTCGCGCCCTCGGCGAGCGGGCTATCCTCCGGTTCTTTACCAAGTACCCTGCGCAACCTGCTAAGCAGTAAGGCATTCGTCGAATCAGCGGCGCAGCCTAGGCGGCGCGCGCATCAATTACCGTGAAAAAAGTCACAATTTATGGGTCAGAGAATGTTAACTTTTGCGCAGCCACTCAAGTTCTTTACGGCTGTATCCGCTAAGGCTCAGGTAGAGCCCGCGTTCCAGGTTGCGGGCATGACTACGCAGCCACTCGCGCAAGAGCCATTGTTCGCCATTCGATCGAATTCGAGCCTCCGGCCATCCGCAGACCACGATGCACGTGCCCAACCAACCGCCAAGCAGGAACCCTCGCCGGACGCTTGCGGGCGGTCGGCACGCCGCAGCGGGGTCGGCGCAGCGACGGGGACTTCTTCAATCGGCGGCGCTCGGTTTGGGTTTGGGTCTGGCCTTCGTCGCGGCAGGCAGCCTGCATGCCGAATCCAATCACAGCGCGAATCGGCACGGCAGTGCCGTCGTCGCGCGCGTCGAATTCCGCGTCGCGATTGCACATTTTGTTGGCTTGCGAATCGCACCCTCCTCTCAAAACGCGCCGGCAACCCTTGCGGCGCTCGAAAAGCTGCGCGATCGTGGCGAACCCGCCTTGCGGCGCGAGCTGGCGATGGCTGCAGCCATCCGAATCGATGATGTCTGGGTCTCGGCCAACCGGGGCCAGGTTCTGCTGAGCACTCAGCACCGCGATCTGGGCAAATCCGGTGGTGCGACCGGCGCCGCGGTTCACGATACGACAGTGCCGCCCCAGACAGCCCTGCTGCGCACCTCGATCCGCGTCGATACCGGCGGAGTGGCGTTGGCCAGCGAATCCGTTGCGCCGTATCCCAATCGCGCCACACACGTCACGCGTCACGCATCGACCTGGCTGCACAGCTATGCGCGTGCGCCCGGTTTTATGCGTGCGGGCGGACACGAGGCAGCGAGCGCAGCTCCCGCCACGCAACCGACCTACATCGCCGCAATCCCCTAATTACTGCTTACTTAGTCTGTTCGGATCGCGTCCTGCGATTCGGCGAGCCTTCGCAGCTTCCTCGCGCGAGGAAGCTGCTGCATGGCGCGGTGGCTCCGCGGCAATTCAAACTGCGTTTCTCCCGTATCCCGGATCTCTTCGCACCGCGCCTCTGTGCGCGCCCGTATCTTGCGCGGCTCGAGTGTGACGAATTCCCGCCACGCAAGAAGGAAGTGTGGCGTAGTGCACATTTCAATGGGCCGATTTACACATCCTTGCTAACTTGAGTACCAAATTGACGATTTCTTTCAGTAGGTTATTTCCTACAGGTGTAAAAAGAGGCTGCGTCGTTAAACACCGACACCAATTCACAGGACACAGCTCAACACTTCCAGGAGATGAAAATGAAACTCAAGACTCAAACGAAAACTCTTGCCGTGGCGCTTGGCGCAGCGTTTGCGCTGCAAGGCCTCTCCACCAACGCGCTGGCGGAATCCACCGGCAATATCACCAACACGACGCCCGGCACCACGGCTGCCACCGCGCATGTGGATTTTGTCGTGGTCATTCCGAAATTTCTCAGTCTGCGCGTCGGGACCGGCAGTCTGGCCGCCGCGAGCGCCACTATCGACTCGATCACCTTCACCGAAGTCGCAACGGATGTCGGATCCAACAACGTGATCACCGGCTCCGCGCTGACCGTCGCGGCAGCGGGCAATTCCTCCGGCGCGGCGAAGATTACGTATACAACGACCGATGCCGCCGGCGCTGCCCTTGCGGCGCTTTCGGACGGCACGAATACGATTCCGTGGTCCACGATCAAAGTCGCCAACGGCGGAGTAATCGCGCACCCTGCGGCGCTGGCCAACGCGGCCGGCACGACGGTGGCGACCTTCGCGGCGGGCGTCTTCAACTCGTCCGACACTTGGACTTACACCTTCCAGGATGGCGGCACGGTCTATGCCGCGAGCGCGGGAACCGGCTACCTGGGCCGCGTCGCCTACTCGCTCACCCAGCCGTAAGCGCGGCAATTGCGCATGACAGACGGCGGACCGCGGTAAGCGGTCTGCCGTTCCTCCTTCAAGTCTCGCGATGAAGCCGACCGCACGATCGATCGCCGCAGCCCTAGTGCTCGCGCTATGCGCGCTGCCTACGCCTGGCTGGGGATTCTCGACCGTCAGCGCGACAAACGTTGGCAACGTCGCGACGCTCACCGCGAATCTGAATTTCTCGCTGGTCGTTCCAAGGTTCCTGTTGCTGAGGGTCGGCTCGATCGGCGTCATCGATTCGATTTCGTTCAATCCCACCGCTGCGCAGGTCGGCACGGGAGCCGTCATCGCAGGTACTGGCGGCGATCTCGGCGGCGGCGCGGTCACCGTGCTCGCGCAGGGCAACAGCACGGGAACCGGCAGCCTCGTCTACCAGACCACGACCGCTGCCCTCACCGACGGCACGCAAACCATCGCCTGGAGCACGATCCAGGTTGCATCGGCCGGATCGGCGACCATCGCCCACCCCGCGGCGCTCAGCAATGCTTCGGCCACGCCGGTAACCATCTCCTCGGGGCTTGCCGGAGTCTTCAACCTCAGCGCCACCTGGACTTACTCGTGGAGCGACGGTGGCACGGTGAATCCCGCGAGTAGCTATTCGGGCCGCGTCGCCTATTCGCTGTCGCAGCCGTGACGAGTCGGGAATAGGGACCCGACGCGCCATGTCACGCTCGCCTGCCGATCCAAAATAAGGTAAAAGTACGGCCATGCGCCTCCTGTCCGCCGGCTTCGCCGTGATCGCCGCGCTGGCCTCTCAGCCCGCGCTTGCGCAAACGCTCGCGCTTGTCGGCGCGGGCAATCAAATCGGCCTGCTCGTCGGCAGCACCGGAGGGACGGTCGATACGGTCAACTTCAATTTCAGTTCGCAACCGGTCGGCACCGCGGTGCCGCAGTCGGGAGCCGCGATTCCGATCGAAATCGCCCTGTTCTCCAAGGGGGGCGCCGCCAGCGCCGCCCGCGTGGTCAGTCTCACCGCAAGCCCGGCGGTAGCCTCCGCCAGCGGCCTGACGAGCGGCGCGAACGTGGTTCCCTGGACCGAAATCAGCTGGACAGTCGCAAGCATCGTGAGCAGCGTGGGCACCACGACAGTCATCGGGCCAGCCGCCGGTTCGTTCCCTGCGACGGGTCCGACCACCACACTGATATCGCTGCAATGCACGACCCCTTCGACCTATTGCTACGTCCATGCGGACTACACTTTTTCGTACAAGAACACCAACGTCGTTCCGGCCGGGACCTATACCGGTGTCATTGTCTATACGGTTTCCATGCTATGAGCCACAGTGCCGCAGCGATGCTGCTCGCGATCGGGCTGGCGTGTCTATCCTCCCCCGCGCAATCTCAAGCTGCTGAGCGGCTTGCCGCGAGCTTCTCCGCCAGCCGCCCACTTGCGCAAGGCGAATGGGAGACCGCGCTACTGCCCAGCGCGGCGCGAAACGACATGGAAGTCGGCCGAATACCGGCGATGCAGTTGCGCCTTGCGCTTCCCCCGCGCTACACGACCCCGCCGCGCCGGGTGAGGATCTATCTTTCGCTGCCGCAGATGGCGCTCGGGCTCGCCAGAACCGGCAGCCTTGAATTGTCCTGGCAAAGCGGCGGAAGATTCCTGCCAGGCGTCGTCCGCGCCGGCCAGCGCGCGCTGCTCTATGAGGGCCTGGCGGCAGGCCCGACACTCACCGACACGATCAGCTTCCAGATCCGCGTTAGCGGCTCAGACATGAGCCTCGAACGGGTCGAAATTGAGCCGATCTACGAAATCGAGGCGCTCTGATGCACAGCAAGAATTCACTTATCTTCTTGTCGCTGGTCGCTGCCGCACTGACCGCACCCGGCGCCGCGCAGGCGCAAGGCTTCGCCTTGCACGTCTCGCCGCCACGCTTCGAACTGAAGACCAAGCCCGGCGAGAAACTGCGCGAAGCGATCCAGGTCACCAATCCGAGCTTCGTGCTCGGGCGCTATGCGGCGCATACCGCGGACTGGACGCTCAGCGAACTGGGCACGCTGCAATTCAGCGAAGGCGATCCGGCAGCCGGGTCCTGCCGCCCCTGGGTGCGCATCGAAAGGCGCCAGTTCACCGTCCCCGCCAATGCGACGCGCGCGTACCGCTTTGAAGTGCTGGTGCCTGACAGCGCACCGGCCGGTGAGTGCCGCTTCGCGCTGATGCTCGGCTCGGACCCCGCTGCCGAACAGGGCGTGCGGATCGGCCAAGCGAGCTTCCCTGTCGGCGGACAGATCGGCGTGATCGTCTACGTCGCCGTAGGCGGCGCGCAACCCAAGCTCGTCTTCAAGGGTCTGCGCAAGGAAACGGTCGACTCGGCGGTACTGCCGGTGGCGGTGATCGAGAATACCGGTAACGCGCACGGCCGCCCCGAGGGCGTACTGCGCGCCACCGACGCATCGGGGCGCGAATTCGAGATGACGGTGAGCGAGATTCCGATCCTTGCCGGCCAGACGCGGTCGGTGCCGATCAACCTCGTCAACGCGGACGGCAAGACCGCCGGGAAGTTCACGTTTCCGTTGAAACTAAAGGGCACGATCGAGTGGGACGGCGGTAAGCAAGACATCGACGAAACGGTCCGCTGAAGCACGCGGCGGCATGACGCGGCGGCATCGAATCGTCGCCTGTATCCGGCACGCGGATACCGCCCTGCAGCACCAAACTGGCCCCGTCTTGCGCGGAACATCCGACAAATCGCGGGAATGCCCCCCTGTCCGCGCTTTGTGAGATCAGCGCTCTCTCGGTCGTTCTGTCTGACCCCACTACTGACTGATACGCGTCAGCGGCAGATCGACGCTCGCCGCATCGCGCAGCGGCACGTCCAGCCTGCGCGGCGTGTCGTCGAGCAATCCCCAGGGTAGCGGCACTCGCTCAATCGCGACGCGCAGGCGATGCTCGCCCACCGGCACCGGCTGGAATTCGAAGCGTCCATCCGTGTCGGTGGTCGCGCTGTAACGTCCGTCAAGGTAGACCAACACGCCGGCCGCGCCGCGTTCGCTCGCCTGTCTTACGCCATCGCCGTTCTCGTCGTAGAACACCCAGCCAACGATGCGCCCCGAACCCGCCGCGCCGGTGCGGCGCCCGAACTGCGCGTACGGCTGACCCGAGTAATCCTGCGCGCGTAGCGCAAGCATGATCATGTTCTCGCGGGTAAGGGCAGGAAACAGCGGGTCGGCGACATCGACTCGGTTCCAGTTGAGTTGCAGCCTGGAGGACCAGATGCGGTCAATCGCCCAATCACCGTTCAGGCTCCAGTTGAGGCTATGCGATACCACGCCCTGCCTCTCGCCGAGCACGTACTGCGCGCCACCGTCGTAGGTCCACCTCCCCTGCGAACGGCGAAACTGCATCGCGAGACTCTTGCGAGTCGACACGATGCCGGCAGTATCGTCTTCGAGGTACGCAAGCGCGGTCGACAAGGACCACGCCTGCAGGTTCCATGCGTGGTCCCAGGTGAACCCACGGCTGGACGCGTAATTCACGACCGCCTCGGTACGTCCCCAAGCGAGGCGAAAATTCGAAGCACCCCATGCAAAACGTTCGCCCACGCCGGCACTCAGCGAAGCCGAGCGCGAGTCTTCGGCGGGCAGCAGCGCCGCCTTCGCCTTGCGATCCACAACGGTCACCCCGCCGTTCAGGTTCGTATCCCGCGACACCCGATGGTAGCCGGTCGAATACAGAGTCCTCGTATAGAAGCCCGAGCGCAAGGGATCCCCGGCAAGATTCGATTCCGACCACTCGCCGCCGACCGACATACTGTTGGTCAGGGTGCGATAGTCGGAACGCAGATAGGCTCCCTGGGTATCGTTGCCGATGTTGACGTCGCTCCACAACAGGCTCTGCGGCAGACGGTAGCTACCGTAGCGGTGCTGCCAGAGACCCGCCGGCTCGAGGCCGTCGGCCCATCCCCCCCGCCCGCCAGCGGTGTCGGTGAGCAGATGTATACCGATCTGCCGCCCTTTGTCGCCCTCCTGGTAGCGGCCCGCCCAGGCGAAGCTCTGATGATCGGGCAGCAGCGCATGGTTGCTCAGCTGAGCGACCTGGACGCCGCCCGCCCAGGAACGCGAGAACACACGGTTGTACCCCGCGCCGATGAGATCGCCCTGCGTCGCGCTGAACGACTGGGTGGCGATCCCGTTCAGTTGTCCTACTCGGCCGGCATATACAAGAGCATCGTCGGCATCGCCGTAGACACGACTCTGCGCGCCTTCGGCGATAGAGCTCGGCAACTGCATCCGAAATGAATGGGTCACCAGCGGATTCGCACCCAGCCGGACCGAACCCGCCGAATTGTCCATCAGTAGCTGCGGGGTGAGGGGCATGCGGAACTGCTGGAACTGGAATTGTGCGCCCTGCGTCGGCCCGCTTGGGAGCAACGCGGGGTCACCGCCCACATCTCGCCCATAGGCGTCGATCGACAGGTCGCCGTAATCGAGCGTTTCCCGGCGATGCTGCAGCGACACTCCGTATTCGCGTACGCCCCCCAGATTGGACGAGCGATGGTAGTAGCGCGCCTCGGCGGCGCTCAGCCGCCGACCCTCGGGCTGCGGACCGCGTTCGCCCTCATCCGCACCGAGTTCTTCCACGCCCTCCATCTTCTCGTCGATCAGTTGGTCGACATAGCGACTCGGGACAATTGTGCCCTTGGGCAGCAGCTTGGCGGAGGTGGCGGCCGCATCCGACCCGGTCGGCGCCACGCTCGGATCCGGAGCCTGACCTGGCGCAGGGGCCTGCCCCGCCGGTGACGGGACCTGTGCCAGAACGGGACTCGGCGCCAAAGCGCACAACACGAGCAACAGCGCTCCCCCGCGCCGGCCGAACGGCGCGCGCGACACGGCTCGGAAGCGGGCCAGGACCGCAAATTGCCGCCCCCCCCGCAGCCGGCAGGCATCCCCCAAAATCTCCGCTAATCGTTTGAAGTGCATGATTTTCCAGAGAAGACTATCATCCCAGCCACAGCCCCGGTGTTAAAGATGGTGCGGAGCCTTCCCCCCGGGTTAGAATTTTTACAGTCGTTCACCATGGCTGTTCCTGGAGCCCAGAAAAATGCGTATCGCAGTCCTCGAAGACGATGCCGACCAGTTGGCACTCATTACCCGCTGGCTGGAAGAGGCCGAGCACGACGTGCACGGCTACAAGTCCGGGCGCGAAATAATGCGCGAGGCGGCGCGCGAGAGTTTCGACTTGTTCGTGCTCGACTGGCAGCTCCCCGATGTCTCCGGTCCCGAAGTACTGAAGTGGACGCGCGAGCACGTCTCGAAGACCACGCCGATTCTGTTCGTGACCGGCCGGGACTCCGAGGAAGATATCGTTTTTGCGCTGCAACAGGGGGCCGACGACTACATGGTCAAACCCGCGCGACGCCATGAGTTGCTCGCGCGCGTCAATGCCCTGCTACGCCGCGCCTACCCGCGCGCCGAGCAGACTCTGCTCAGCTTCCCGCCCTTCGAGATCGACACCAAACAGGGCGAGATCCGGCGCGAGGGCGCCAAGATCGAACTTACCCCGAAGGAATTCGAACTCGCGGTGACGCTGTTTCGCAACGTCGGACGGCTCATCTCGCGCGGCTACCTGCAGGAGATGGTATGGGGCCGGGCGGGCAACCTCGCCACGCGCACCGTCGACACCCACGTCAGCCAGGTGCGCAAGAAACTCGACCTGCGGCCAGAGACCGGCTACCGCGTCGTACCGGTCTACAACTACGGCTACCGGCTCGAACAGATGACCGTGCAGTAAGAACTGCCCAACGCAGACAGGAAGTGCCCTAATGCAGGGGAGCACGAGGGGAGTATCCCCTCGTATCGTTGGTCGGGGCCACGAGGGGAGTATCCCCTCGTATCGTTGGTCGGGGCCACGAGGGGAGTATCCCCTCGTATCGTCGTGGATGCGCTAGTAGCTCTCGATATCCATCTGCAGACCCAGATAGAGGGTCAGCAGCGCCGCAACCTCGCGGATGTCCACGGGTTTGGTGAGATAGGCGGCGAACCCCGCCGCCAGGCCGCGCTCGATATCGGCTCGGGTCGCATGGGCGCTGACCGCGACAATGGGAATGTCGCGCGTCTCGGCAAGGCCGCGCAAACGCTGCAATGCCTCGAACCCGTTGACCCCCGGCATGTTGATATCCATGAAAATGAGCGACGGCGCCTGAGTGACGGCGAACTCGATTCCCAGCACGGCGCTATGCGCGGGAATCATTTCCGCCCCGCCAATGCGGCGCAGCATTGCGTCCATCAGGCGCATGTTGGCGGTGTTGTCCTCGATGTAGAGCACGCGAGGCAGCGCGCTCTTCTCGGCTAGCACGGCCGCCTCCTTCTTCGCCACTGCCTCGCGCGACGGTGGCGGCACCCCTGGCACCGCCGCGCCAACGCCGGGAATGGTGACCCAGAAGGTCGATCCCACGCCCAATTCGCTCTCCGCCCCCATCGTGCCACCCATCAACTGGACCAGTCGGTAGGACAGACTCAAGCCGATGCCGCTCCCGTCGATGCCGCTCCCTTCCTTTCCCAGCCGGCTGAAAGGCGCGAACAATTCCGCCATGCGCTCGCGCGGAATGCCGACACCCGAATCGACGACACGAATGCGCACGCCTTGCTCGGTGCCGTCGGCGAGCAGGGTAACGAATCCGTCGGGCCGGTTGTACTTGATGGCATTGGTGATCAGGTTCAGCACCACCTGCCTGAGGCGAAGATAATCGGCGCGGCACGCGAGCCCTTCTTCGCGCGTCGCCGGCACCTGCACGCGCACGCCCTGCTTGAGCGCGGTCAGCCGCGTCAGCCTCACGCAATCGTCGATCAACTTCCAGACCCCGACGTTCTCCGTCTCGATCTCGATCGTGCCGACATCGATCTTCGACATCTCCAGCAGATCCGAAATCAGCGCCAGCAGGTGCGTGCCCGCTCCCATGATTTCGGATACCGCCTCCTTTTGCTCCACCGACAGCGGCTGTCGCGGATCGTTCTCGAGCAGTTCGGCATATCCGATCACCGCGTTCAACGGCGTACGCAATTCGTGGCTCATGTTCGACAGGAACAGCGACTTGGCGCGATTCGCGCGTTCGGCCTCCTCCTTGGCCGCCTCCAGCTGCGTAATGTCCGAGATCGTGGCGTTGATCTCGGCGACCGCGGCATCGGCGCCGCGCACCGCGACGAAGCGGGCATTCACCCAGCGCACACCGCTCTCCCCCGGCGGCGCAGGCGCCGCCACGACCTTCCCCGCGGCAATCCGCAATTGCGCGCTTGCCTCGCCTCCGGCAAGCACGCGGCGCAACGCCTCGTCATAGACGCCGCGATCCTCGGCAACCACCGCGGCGCGCAGAAAACCGTCCGCGCCGCGTATCGCCTCGAGCGGTACGCCAAACAGTCTCTCGGCGGCGCGGTTGACGAACCTGACCCGCCCATCCGTCGTCATCGACCAGACCACATCTTGCACCGACGAGAGCACCGTATCGAGTTGCTGCTTCAAGCCCAACGCCTCGCGCGTACGCTCCTCGACTCTCTGCTCGAGGTGGGTCTGCAGGTCGCGCAGCCGGCC
>JAOUFA010000138.1 GCA_029858545.1 Betaproteobacteria bacterium | reverse complement strand
TCACTGATCGCCTCCAAGGCCGCACGCAGCGTGCTGGCGGCGCCGGGCAAGCTGCTGGTCGATTTCGGCATGCGCCGTGCGCACGGCGCGGAGGCCGCGCTGTTCGCCGCGCGGGCCTCCTGGCTGGCGGGATTCGCAGGCAGCGCGACCGCACTTGCCGGCATGGGCTACGGCATACCGGTATTCGGCACCATGGCGCATTCCTTCGTCCAGGCACATTCGAGCGAGACCGAGGCTTTCCTCGCCTTTGCACGGGCAAGGCCCGAGAACGTGATCCTCCTCATCGATACCTACGACACCGAGGCGGCCGCGCACAAGGTGGTCGAACTCGCCCCGTTGCTCGCGCGCGAGGGCATTCGGGTGAAGGGGGTGCGCCTGGACAGCGGCGATCTCGTCGGCCATACGCGTGCGGTACGCGCGATCCTCGATGCGGGAGGTCTTGACTCGCTCACCCTTTTCTCGAGCGGCAACCTGGACGAATATCGCGTACGCGATCTCCTGGCGGCCGGCGCGCCGATCGACGGATTCGGCATCGGCACGAGCCTCGCCACCTCCAGTGACGCGCCCAGCCTGGACGCCGTGTACAAGCTCGAGGAATACGCGGGCATCGCACGGCGCAAGCGCTCCGAAGGAAAAGCCACCTGGCCGGGGCGCAAGCAGGTCTACCGGTTGACCGGCGCGAATGGCCGGCTCGAACGTGACATCGTCACCCTCGAGGGCGACCCTCAACCGGGCACGCCGTTACTGCGGCCGACAATGCGCTCGGGCAGGCGCATCGCCCCGCGCGAAGAGCTCTCGATGTCCAGGGCACGCGCCGCCGCGGAGCTTGCGCGCCTGCCTGCGCCGTTGCGTACGCTCGATGCCGCGCCCGAAGCCTATCGGGTCGATATTTCGCCGGCGTTGCGCGCATTGACCGATCAAGTCGACCGCCGAAGCACCTGAACCCGCACAATCGCCGGCGCCCGCGCGGCAGCGGTTTATGATGCGTCATTCGACGAAAGGTCTCTACCGCACATGTTCGCCGCCATGCCTCCCATTACGCGCAGCCTGATCATCGCCTGCGTGGCCGTGTTCGGCCTCGAATTCCTGCTCGGCAATGCCGTCGTCATCAATTTCGCCCTATGGCCGTTCGGCATGTCGGCCGGCCCGCTGCCCGGCTTCATGCCCTGGCAGGTCGTGACCTACAGCTTCCTGCACGGCAACCTGACCCATCTCCTGTTCAATATGTTCGCCCTTTACATGTTCGGCGGCGAACTCGAACGCTTCCTCGGTCAGCGACGCTACCTCAACCTGTACTTCACGAGCGTCGTGACCGCGGCGCTCGTCCAGCTTGCGCTGCCGTTCGTGCTGGCGACGCATCCCGCCCCGGTGCTCGGCGCCTCGGGTGGTGTGTTCGGCCTGTTGCTCGCCTACGCGATCTATTTTCCGCGGCGCACGGTGGTCCTGCTGATCCCGCCGATCCCGCTGCCGGCGCGCGTCTTCGTGTTTCTGTACGGCGCGCTCGAGCTCTACCTTGGCGTGACCGGCACGCAGGAAGGCGTCGCGCATTTCGCGCATCTCGGTGGGATGCTGGGCGCGTGGCTGCTGATTCGTCACTGGCGAGGCCCGCGCCGCTACGGCTAGCCCACGCTCAGCGCGCCGCGATCTGCGCCTCCAGCCGGATCAGCTCCCGCACCCCTTCGCCGAGCACGATCAGCACACGATCGCCGTAGCGCGCCAGCGATCGCGCCAGTCGATCGAGTTCGGCGCGCTCGGAATCGCGCAGCCGCTCGAAAGCGAGCACGAGTCGTGTCTGCGAACCCTCCAGCAGGCTACGCCCCAGGTGCGCGAGGCGCCGCGCCAGCGCAGCATCGAACACTCCGGTGATGCGCACCGCGATCTGCATCCCCTCACCGCGCAGCAATGCAAGGCGCACCCGTCCGTGCCTGCGCCAGTACCGCAACGCGCGGCGCAACCGCACGAGCGAGCGTTCGGCGGATTGCGCGGGGACGGCCGCGAAATGTCGATCGACATAGTCGCGCATCGCGAGCCCGCAGATCCAGTCGGCAATCGCCTGACCGGTGAGGCGTGGACGGGCGAGCGGCAGGCTACGCAGGAAATGCCAGACGCGCCCAATCCCGCCGCGCACCAGACCGCGGCGCAGGAAGTTGAGCAGAATGAACAGCGCCTCGCCCGGGGTTTCGCGCCGCAGCCGTGGCGGTACGCCGAAGTGCCGCAACTTGTTGCGCACGCGCTCGCCGATGGCGCGATCGCCAAGCAGCGAGCGGTAGAGCCGTTGGTAGCCCTGAATCATCTGCTCGACGGTCATTGCCTTGGGCAGGATGTTGGTGGCGAGTTTGGTGTTGTCGCCGTTCGCCGCGTGCTCGAGCACCCGGCCTTCGCGCGCCAGGCGCGCGTAGAGCGGCGTCCTGGGCAGTGCGGTGAGCAGCCCGACCATTGCGACGACGATCCCCGATTCGCGAATGAAGCGCTCCTGCGCGGCGAAAGCGGCCTGCGTATCGCGATCGAAGCCGACGATGAATCCTGCCAGCACGTCGATGCCGCAGGACTGAATGCGCCGTACCGCGGCAAGCGGATCGCGCGCGCAGTTCTGGGTCTTGCGCGCTTCGCGCAGGGTTTGCATGTCGGGGGTTTCCAGCCCCACGAATACCCACTCGAAACCCGCGGCGCAAAGCAAATCCATCAGTTCCTGGTCGGCGGCGAGATCGAGCGACGCCTCGGTGCCAAAGCGCAGCGCGCGGCCGTGCCGATCCTGGTAGCCGGCGAGAAAGCGCAGCACCTGTTTCGCCATCGGCTTGTTGCCGATGAAATTGTCGTCGACGATGAACACCTTGCGCGCACCGAGCTCGCGCAGACGATCGAGTTCGCGCCCGATCTGCCCGAGCGACTTGTATCTCGGCCGGCGTCCGAACATCACGATGATGTCGCAAAACTCGCAATTGAACGGACAGCCGCGAGAAACCTGGAGCGTCGCCGATACGTAGCGGTCGAGTTTCAACAACTCGAAGCGCGGCGCAGGCGAGTCCTCCAGCCTCACGGGGCCGGTCTCGCGATAGAGCGGCTGCGCGGTTCCCGCGACAAGATCGCTGCAAAAGCGCGGCCAGACGTACTCGGCTTCGCCCGCGACCACGGTATCGGCGATGCCCTGGTAGCCTTCAGGACAGAGCGACGCGTAGCTGCCCCCGGCGACGGTGTAGTAGCCCGCCGCACGATAGTAGCGCAGCAAGTGCTTTTGCCGCGCTGCCTGCACGCCCATCCCGCAAATGCCGATCAAATCGGCTTGCGGCCTGAGTGGCAACGGCTCGATATTCTCGTCGACGATGCCCACCTCCCAGTCGGGCGGGCAGAGCGCGGCGAGGGTGGCGAGTCCGAGCGGCGGGTTGAGCGAGCGCTTGGCCGGCAGGATCTCCTCCACCGCCCAGCGAAAGCTCCAGAAACTTTCCGGAAACCTCGGATTGATCAGCAGCACGCGCATCGACGCGCAGCATGCCACTCCGGTGCGCGCACGCACCGGCGCGCCTCAGTCGGGTTGATGCGCATCAAAACCGCGTCATGCCCTGCGAAGACTCAGATCGCCCCCTTGTCGCGTAAGGCCGCGATGCGCGCCGCGTCATAGCCCAATCCGCGCAATACCTCCTCGGTATGCTCGCCTAGCCGTGGCGCGGCGCGGCGTATCGCTCCCGGCGTCGCCGAAAGCCTGGGCACGACCCCCGGCACTTTCAGCGGCTCTCCATCGCCCGCGATCACGCTCTGTATCATGCCGCGCGCGGCATAATGCGGATCGGCGGCGATATCGGCCGCGTTGTAAATGCGCCCTGCCGGCACCTCGGCCCGCTCCATCGCGGCAAGCACCTCGGCCTGACTGCGCTGCGAAGTCCACGCCGCGATCGCGTCGTCGATGCGCGCCATTTGTGCGGCACGACCATCGTTTTTCGCAAGTGCCGGGTCGTCGCGCAAATCCGCGCGCCCGATCGCGCTCATCAGGCGCCGATAGAGGCTGTCGGCGTTGCCGGCGATGAGCACATAACTGCCGTCGCGGCAGGGATAGAGGTTCGACGGCGCAATCCCGGGCAGCGCCGACCCCGAACGCTCGCGCACATAGCCCTGCGCGTCGTAGTCCGGCAGCAGGCTCTCCATGACATTGAACACCGACTCGTAGAGCGCGACGTCGATCACCTGACCGCGTCCGCCGCTCCTGATATGGTACAGCGCGAGCAACGCGCCAATCACGCCATGCAGCGAAGCGAGCGTATCGCCGATGGAAAGATTGGGCCGAACCGGTGGCCGGTCAGGAAAGCCGGTGACGTAGCGCAGCCCGCCGAAGGCTTCCGCGATCGCCGCGAACCCCGGCCGATCGCGGTAGGGACCGCTTTGCCCGTAACCCGAGACGCGCACCAGGATCAGATTCGGGTTCGCAGCCGAGAGCTGCTCCCAGCCGAGGTTCCACTTCTCGAGTGCTCCCGGCCGAAAATTCTCGATCACGATATCCGAGTGCGACGCGAGCGCGCGCACGATCTCCTGGCCTTCGGGCTGGCGCAAATCGACGCTCACCGAGCGCTTGTTCCTCGACTGGACCTCCCACCACAGCGATACGCCATTTCGCATGCGGCGCCAGCGGCGCAGCGGATCGCCCTCGCCGGGCGGTTCGATCTTCACCACCTCGGCGCCGAAATCGGCGAGGGTCTTGGCACAAAAGGGACCGGCGATCAGGCTGCCGAGTTCCAGTACGCGAACACCTGCCAGAGGACCGCCGTCCACTCCGCCCTCGTCGCCTGCCAACCTCACGAAGGGTTGCCCGACAGCGCGCTCATCAGCCAGAACGAGACCAGCGCGAGCGGCAGGATGATGGCGAAAAAGACAAGTTGCCGGTGTTCAAAACGCGCGCCACGCCGGCGCTCGATCCAGTCGAGCAAGGCATCCGCTCCGGCATACAGGCCAATCGCGACAATCGTGAAGTAGACAATTTCCATCGCTCGCTCCGTCGCCTATGCCGCCAAATCCGGCTCTCGCCTCGCTCCCGGGCGGCGCAGCACGGCCCCGATCGCGAGCACCAGGAACAGCGTGCCGCCGATCACTGCGATCAACCCTCCCAGCCCCATCACACCCATGGCGATGACCTCCTCGGTGCTGCGCAGCGTCTGCGCGGCGCCCGCGACTTTCCTCTGCACGCCGTAGCCACCTGACCACATGAGTCCCAGTACGTGGAGCAACTGTCCTCCCGCGTATAGCCAAAGCTGGGGCACCGCCCAGCGGGCGCTCGCCGCAGAGAAACCCAGCCGCGGCAACAGATGATAGGTCAGCCCCATGAAAGCGAGCGTCACGCCGACGATGCTGCCGTGGTAATGCGCCGGAATCTTCACGTTCGAGCCGCTGATCATCAGCCCGATCACGCCGCCCGCGCCGAACAGCAGCAGCGATGCGAGCAGCGCGGCGCGCAGCACGCCCTGGCCGCGCGCCGCCTTGCCCGCACGCGCAAGACCCAACACGAGTGCAAGCGAAAAAGGCAGGATGGCAAGCCCGCCGCCGAAGCGCATCAGCCAGGTGAGCAACCGGTGATGCTCGACCGAGCCGACTTCCCAGGCAAGGTAGATAACCGGTGTAAGAAATACCGATACCAGGCCGATGCCGAATAGCAGCACCGCGCTGCGCGGCTTGAGCGGCAGCGGCGCACCGCCCTCCTCCGCGAGCCACAGCCAGGCAACAAACATGAGCAGCGTCCAGGTGAATTGCAGCACGTGGCCGCCGCCCCAGAAAACCAGTTCGTAATAGCCCTTGGCCTCGAGCGAGCGCGGCACCTCCCAGAACGACCAGCCGAAAGCGAGCAGCGCCACCCCGACCGAGACGAGCGAGGTATTCAGCCCGAAGCGCAGGGCACCGGCCCCGTCGAGCCGCGCTCCCACTTTGGGCACCGCGAGCAGTCCGCGCGCGAAGGCGAGCGCCATGCCGGTCGAGAACAGCCCCAAACCGCTGAGGAACACCGGCTCGTCGAGCACCGGAATGTAGTTTGCCATCACCGGACGGCCGGCGCCGACAAACGGCGCGGCGGCGATCAGCGCGCTGCCAAGCAGCGCGAGCGCGAGCGCCGACCAGCCCAAGGCAATCGCTCGGGGCGTGCTGTTGATCGACCAGAGCACTCCGGCAAAGGCGAGAAACCACAGCAGTACCGACAGATCGACGTGCGCGACCAGCGCGACGTAGAAGAAGTCGACGAGCGGGAAGATGTCCTTCACCCCCGGCGTGCGCGAAAGCACGAGCAATACCGAGAGCACTCCCGAGGCGGCGAGCGACACCAGCGCGAGCACCAGCCAGCCGGCGGCAAGCGAGCGCCGCGCATCGACGGGGACCGGCAGGACATAGCGCACCGCGTCGCCACGGACAACGGTGCCCGCGAACAGACGATCGAGAAACGCCGAACCGTTCATGACAGCAGGATACCTCCTCGCGCCGTACTGTACCCGACGACCAGCACCTGACCCGGTTCGAGCCGAACCGTTTCGCTATGTTCCACGACACGGTCGAGCGCGCGCAAATCATCGTAGATGCGTACCCGAACACGATGCTCGCCGGCGGCGACGAACAGCCGCCGGTAAACGTTCGATGCGCCGTCGCCCGCCAGCCCCGAGGGTTCGGCAAACTCGTCGACCGCGACGCCGCCGTCGATTTCCACCACCACGCGCACCGGCGATCGACCGCGCGGACACTCCTCCGCGGCACGCATATTGGGCGCGCGTTGCGCGAGTTCCGCCGGCGCGAGCTTGCGGCAGGGTTGCAACCGGGCGCCGGGATAGGCCACACTCACCTGCACCAGCGCTGCACCGGGGGGAATCGGATGCCAGGCCGGTGCATGCGAGAGATAGACCAGCACGGCGCCGAATACCGCATACGCAACGACCTGCCGCACGATAGCAAACCTAGCCATCGCGCAACCTTCTCTTGGGCGGCGCCCGGTGTACCGGTGCGAGCCGACCGAGATCACGGCGCAGCGTCTCGAGCGCCGCGCGTGCCTGTTCCTCGTCGCCGGCGCCGAATCCTCCCCATCGCACGCGCTCGCGCGTCACGCTCGCGCGCAAATGCGGCTCGCGTTCACCGGCAATGCGCTGCGCGCCGAGTTCCGGTCCGAGCCGGTATAGGCACTCGCCCTCCCGGCAGCCTGCGATCAATACTCCCTGCGCACCCGAACGAAGCGCGTACTCGACGAACGAAGGCGGCAACAACGCGATGCAGCGCAAACTGATCGTGGCAGTCGCAGGATCGGCAAGCTCGCGAACACGCGCGCCCGCGTCACACCCAAAGATCACGATCGGCTCCTCGCCCGCGAGGCGCGCAAGCTCCGTCTCGAGCCGCGCGCGGCTCGCCTGGATAGACGCGTCCGGAAGATCGATGCCGGTCGCCAGATCGCTGCCGCCGCGAAACGGCGTCGATGACGGACAGGCCCCGGCGCAGATGCCGCAGGCTGCGCAGCGTTCGGGCATCACCTCGGCAAGCCGTCCGGGAGCGCCGTCGTTGCGCGCAACGATCAGTACCGCCTGAAACGGACAATCGTCGACGCAGCGTCCGCAGCCGTTGCAATTGCGTGGATCGACCCGCGCCGCAATCAGCGCCGGGCCGGGAGCCAGCCAAGGCAGCGCGACGAGCACGGCCGTGCCTCCCAGCGCAAGCACCCACAGAAAGGCGGGCGAGGTGGCATACATCAACGGGTGCGCAAAGAGCACGAACCAGTCCATTTCCAGCGAGCCCGGCAGGTGCAAGGGCGTCCAGGGAACCTCCGAGAGCGCCGGCCGCCACAGCGCGCCGGCGAGCAGCATCACGAGGGTCCCCGCGGCAAGCGGCCGGGCGGGCAGGCTCTTGGGCATGCCGACGCGCTGCACGTGCACCCACATTCCGGCAAGCAGTGCGAGCGGCAGGCCAATGTGCAGAAATACAAACAGCGAAAAGAGACGGTCGACGACATTTCCGGCGCCGGCAAAATTACGCACCATCGGTTCGGTACCGAAGCCGAGCGCATCGAACCACTCGGCGACGGCCAGCGCGGAGACCTGTGCGCGGGCATCCCACACCAGCCAGTAGCCGACGATGCCCGAGGCGTACAGCAGCCAGAGCAACGGCACACCCGAAATCCACGAAAAGGTCCGGAAGCGCCGGAATCGGCCGGCGGCGAACTCGCGCAGCAAATGCAGCAGACTGACGACGACGAAGCCGTCCGCCGCGTAGCGATGCAGGCTACGCAATAGTCCGCCGAACCACCACTCCTCGCGCGAAAGGCGGCCGATCGATTCGTAGGCGCCGGCGACACTGGTGTCGAAACGTATGAACAGATAGATCCCGCTTGCCGCAAGGATCCAGAAGAACAGAAAACCGAGTGCACCGAGATGCCGCAGCGGATTGGCGCGTGCACCGAACCCACGATCGAAGCCGCGCTCGAGCCGGACGAAGGCGCGATCCAGGGCCTCGCGCATGGCAGCTAGCCCCGAAACACGAAGCCACCTCGCTCGGCGGAGAAGTCGACGATCAGCATCGCGCCCGGAGCGAGGTCCAGCGTTCGTTCGGAAATGTAATTGAAATCACCGTCTCCGCGGTCGCGCAGCCGGCTCACCAGGCGGTGCCTGCCCGCGGCCACCGGCAGACGATGCGACAGGGTCACTGCACCGTCCTTTTGAAAACCCGTGGGCGGCAGCGTGCGACGCAGGATCAGCGCGCCGTCGAGTTCGACCTCCAGCAACATCGACGCACGTTCGCGCGGGCAATCGAGCGCCGCGCGCATATTGGGGGCCAATTTCGCCAGTTCCGCTGCCCCGCGCTCACGGCAGGCGAGCTTGCGCTGGGCAGCATGGGTAAAGGACACGCGCAGCAGCGCCTGGTCATCGCCGATGACCCGAAATGGCGGCCGGCTCGAGAAGCTGCCGATCAGCAGCATCAGCG
>JAOUFA010000510.1 GCA_029858545.1 Betaproteobacteria bacterium | reverse complement strand
TCGACGTGGGTCTTGTAGTCGAGCATGGTCGGAAGTCCGGACGGCGCATAGCCCACCAGATCGTCACGCACGATGACGATGGTCAGACCCGCAGGGCCGATGTTCTTTTGCGCGCCTGCATAGATCAGCCCGAATTTCGATACCTCCACCGGTCGCGACAGGATGCTGGAAGACATGTCCGCCACCAACGGCACATATCCGGTATTTGGGATCCAGTTGAATTCGACCCCGCCTATGGTCTCGTTCGGGGTGTAGTGCACATAGGCTGCATCCTTGTCCAGTTTCCAGGTATCGAAAGCGGGAACATAGCTGCTATTCTTGTCGGCATTGTTCGCCGCCACGTTCACATAGCTGAATTTCTTTGCCTCGCTGATCGCCTTCTTCGACCACTCGCCGGTGTTCACATAATCCGCGGAGAGCTTGCCGCGCAACAGGTTCAACGGGACCATCGCGAACTGCTGGCTGGCGCCGCCCTGCAGGAACAGGACCTTGTAGTTGACCGGGATGCCCATCAGTTCGCGCAGATCGCCCTCAGCCTGCGCCTGTATGCCCATATATTCCTTGCCGCGGTGCGACATTTCCATCACCGACATGCCGCTGCCGTGCCAGTCGGGCAGCTCGGCCTGCGCCTGCTGTAGCACTTCCTTTGGCAACACTGCCGGGCCCGCGCTGAAGTTGTAAATCGTCATGCTGAATTGCTCCGGGTTTAATATATTTGTTTGGTGAGTTATAGACGGATAGGCAGGACGGGTTATGCCTTCCACCCGCCCGTTTTACTATTCCTCCTGCTCGGCGATGCGGCTCAAACCGGCCAGCTTTTCGCCCTCCTCGACACTCATCAATGTCACGCCCTGGGTGGCACGACCCATTTCGCGGATCTCCTTGACGCGGGTGCGGATCAGCACGCCACTGGTGCCGATCAGCATGATCTCGTCCTCGACATTAACCAGCGTCGCGGCGACCACCTTGCCGTTGCGCGCCGTGGTCTGGATCGCGATCATGCCCTGCGTGCCGCGCCCGTGACGGGTGTACTCGGTGATCGGAGTGCGTTTTCCGTAGCCGTTCTCGGTTGCGGTCAGCACGCTCTGCTGCTCGTTCTCCGCCACCAGCAGGGAAATCACCTTCTGCTTGGCGCCCAGTTTCATGCCGCGCACGCCGCGCGAGGCACGGCCTGTCGGACGCACATCGTTCTCGTCGAAACGCACCGCCTTGCCGGCGTTCGAGAACAGCATCACATCATGCTTGCCGTCGGTGAGCGCAACGCCGATCAGCCTGTCATCGTCGTCCAGATTGATCGCGATGATGCCGCGCTTCATCGGGCGGGAGAAATCGGTCAACGAGGTCTTCTTCACGGTACCGTTGGCAGTGGCAAAGAACACGTACTTGTCCGCGACGAACTCGCTCACCGGAAGCACCGCGTTGATCTTCTCGCCATCCGCCAGCGGCAGCAGATTCACGATCGGCTTGCCGCGCGAGATGCGGCTTCCCTGCGGCACCTCGTAGACCTTGAGCCAATACACGCTGCCGCGGTTCGAGAAACACAGAATATTGTCGTGCGTGTTGGCTATGAACAGGTTGTCGATGAAATCGTCTTCCTTGGTTGCGGTGGCCTGCTTGCCGCGACCGCCGCGTTTCTGAGCGCGGTATTCATCGAGGCGCTGCGCCTTCATGTAACCGCCGTGGGACAGCGTGACCACCACGTCTTCCGGAGCGATCAGGTCCTCCATGCTCATTTCCTGGGTGTTGGTGATGATCTCGCTGCGGCGCTTGTCGCCGAACTGCGATTTCACTGCGGCCAGTTCCTCGGCGATGATCTGCGTCACGCGTTCCGGCTTGGCGAGGATATCGAGCAGGTCGGTGATCTTGTCCATCACCTCGCGATACTCGCCGACGATCTTGTCCTGCTCCAGCCCGGTCAGGCGCTGCAGGCGCAATTCCAGTATTGCCTGGGCCTGCGTATCGGAAAGATGATAGCCGCGCGTCTTGCCGGTGCCGACCAAGCCGAATTCCGGCAGCAAGCCATCCGGACGCGATGCATCGCTGACACGGCTGAGCATGTCCTCGACCAGGGACGAACGCCAGCTGCGCGCCATCAGTTCGCGCTTTGCGTCGGCTGGGGTAGCTGCCGCCTTGATCAGAGCGATGATCTCATCCACATTGGACAATGCCACCGCCAGTCCTTCCAGGATATGGCCGCGTTCGCGCGCCTTGCGCAAATCGAATATGTTGCGGCGCGTGACGACTTCGCGGCGATGACGCAGGAATGCGTCGAGCATCTCCTTGAGATTGAGCAACTTGGGCTGGCCGTCGGTGATCGCAACCATGTTGATGCCGAAGCTGTCCTGCAACTGGGTATCCTTGTACAGTTTGTTCAGGATCACGTCGGCGTTCTCGCCGCGCTTCAGCTCGATCACCGCGCGCATGCCGGACTTGTCGGATTCGTCGCGGATCTCCGAGATGCCTTCCAGCTTCTTGTCTCGCACCAGCTCGCCTATCTTGGTCAGCAAGTTGGCCTTGTTCACCTGGTAGGGCAGCTCGTCGATGATGATGGCCTGGCGCCCACCCTTGTCCAGGTTCTCGAAGTGGGTGCGTGCGCGCATCACCACTCTTCCGCGCCCGGTGCGGTAGCC
>JAOUFA010000509.1 GCA_029858545.1 Betaproteobacteria bacterium | reverse complement strand
GCCGTTCGAGCAGCGGCTTGGTCGCCGACAAACGCATCTGCTCGATGTGCTCGTTGATCGAGGAATCCTTCTCGATGAACAGGTCGCGCGCCGGCACGTAGGCCTCGGGCTGGTAATAGTCGTAATACGAGACGAAGTACTCGACCGAGTTCTCGGGCAGGAACTCGCGAAACTCCGAATACAACTGCGCCGCGAGCGTCTTGTTGGGAGCGAGCACCATCGCCGGGCGTCCGAGCCGGGCGATGATGTTGGCCATCGTAAAGGTCTTGCCCGAGCCCGTCACCCCGAGCAAAGTCTGGAACGCCAGTCCGTCGCGGATACCCTCGATCAGCTTCTCGATCGCCTCGGGTTGGTCGCCGCCGGGCGCAAAAGGCTGGTGCAGCCGGAACGGACTGCCGGGATAGGCCAGCACCTGGACGGCCTCGGATTGCGTGGCCACTGCGGGAAGATTCATCTTGGCTAGCGTTGATCGAAGACAAAGAAACAACCCTGCATTCTCCCACAGCGAATCGCCCGGTAGAATACGGACTTCACTCTCAATCCTTTCCCCATGACTGCATCGATTCTCTCCCGCGTCGAAATGGCGCCGGGTGACCCCATCCTCGGCGTCACAGAGGCCTTTGTCGCCGATCAGAATCCCAGGAAGGTCAATCTGGGCGTCGGCGTGTACTACGACGACAACGGCAAGGTGCCGCTGCTCGAATGCGTGAAGCGCGCTGAAAAACTGCGCGTCGAGAGCCTCCCCACCCGCCCCTACCTACCCATCGACGGCCTGGCCACCTACGATCGGGCGGTGCAGGAACTCGTCTTCGGCGCCGAGACCCCGGCGCTCAGGGAAAAGCGCATCGTGACCGTGCAGGCCCTCGGCGGTACCGGCGGCCTCAAGATTGGCGCGGACTTCATCAAGCGCTTCACCCCCGGCGCCGAACTCTGGATCAGCGACCCGAGCTGGGAGAACCACCGCCAGCTGTTCGAAGCCGCCGGCTTCAAAGTCAACAACTATCCGTACTACGATGCCGCCACACGCGGCGTGAACTTCGCCGGCATGCTGCAAGCCTTCAGGGCCCTGCCCGCCGGCACGGTCGTGGTGCTGCATGCCTGCTGCCATAACCCGACCGGCGCGGATCTCAGCGAACAGCAGTGGCAGCAGGTGCTCGAAGTCGTGCGCGAGCGCGGATTGCTGCCCTTCCTCGACCTCGCCTACCAGGGTTTCGGCGACGGCGTCGACGCCGATGGTTATGCCGCGCGGCTCTTCGCGCGATCGATGTCGCCGGTATTCCTGTCGAGTTCGTTCTCGAAGTCGTTTTCCCTGTACGGCGAGCGCGTCGGTGCGCTCAGCGTCATCTGTGCGAGTGCGGACGAAGCCGCGCGCACCCTGTCGCAGATGAAACGCATCGTACGCACCAATTACTCCAACCCACCGACCCATGGCAGCCAGGTGGTTGCCGCGGTCCTCGGAACCCCAGACTTGCGCGCGCTCTGGGAGCAGGAACTCAGCAGCATGCGCGAACGCATCAAGGCGATGCGCAAGGCGCTGGCCGCGAAGATCAAGGAACGGGTGCCGTCGGCCGACTTCGGGTTCGTGATTGCCCAGCGCGGCATGTTCTCCTATTCGGGTCTGACCAAGGAACAGGTCGCGAGGCTACGTAAGGATTACTCGATCTATGCCATCGACACCGGCAGGATCTGCGTCGCCGCCTTGAATACCAAGAATATCGACTACGTCGCCGACGCGATCGCGGCGGTCATCCGCTAGACTGGCCATTGCCGAGGGGGCGGAAAGCCACTACAATTCGCCCCCTTCACGGATCCCTGATAGCTCAGTTGGTAGAGCGACGGACTGTTAATCCGCAGGTCCCTGGTTCGAGCCCAGGTCGGGGAGCCATCCTGCTTCAAAACTAGACACTCCAGCAGCAGCGAGTGTCCGGTTCTGTCCAACCGCTTGCGCCAAAGCGGCATAGCTGCCTTCGAGCAGCACTTCCTTCGCGGTGAATCGCACCTCCGCCACCCGCTGCTGCAGGGTTGCTTCCTCTGCGTTGAGGATACCCCGCTCTATCACGTCGTAGAGCAGCCAGGCCGCCAGCTCGTTGTCTTTCGGCGCTTTCGTCAGGGCGGCCGGCTTCGCCTGCCCTTCGTGTTCGCGACGCTAAGCCCCTCTTTCAGTTTCTGCAGCATCCCTTTCACCGGCCTGGGCGTGAAGGCATTCTCTGCTAGCGCGCCGAGTATCAGGACATCGAGCTTGACCATAGGGACGCTCGGGTTGTACTCGGCGAGCCGCGCCGCCTGCTCGGCGCTGAGATTCCCGGCACTGGCGGCGCCTTCGAGCTCCCTGAGTTCGATCGGTGCCATGGTCTCGCGTACGAAAATGTTGCGGAAGAAAACATCATGCGTGGCGATGTGTTTCGTCGTCTGCGACGGTTGCACGCCCCGCAGATTCGACGTTTCGTCGCAAGGCGCTGGAAACTGGAGGTTGGCGAGTGGATAGTCAGGACACCGTTGCACGAATCCGATCTTCCAACTCTCACGGGACCCATCATGCCAACCGCCTTCTTGAGAACCACTTTGATTCTGGCGCTCGGCTTCGTCTTGTCAGGCCGCGCCGCTCAGCCGGACCAAGCCCTTTCCGGCACCGCCGAAGCG
>JAOUFA010000088.1 GCA_029858545.1 Betaproteobacteria bacterium | reverse complement strand
CCCACCGGATCCACCAGTCCCATATCGAAGCAGTAGTCGCTTCCCAGCACGACGCGATCGGCGCCCACCAGCCGGATCAGATTGAGATTGATCCGGTCGTCGTGACCGATGGTGTCGTAGGTGAATCGCCTGAGATACTCGCTCGGCAGCTTCTTCATGTGCTTCAACTCGGCACGGACCCGGGTGCCGTGGTCGAGTCGGCCGATCAAGCCGGGAAACGCACCGCCGGCGTGCGGCAGATTCACCTCCAGTTTCGGGAACTCGTCGAGCACACCGCCGAAGATGAGCGAAGCCGCCGCGACGCCCGTGTCGTAGGGATTCCCGAGAAGGTTCTTCAGGTGATAGCGCGCAGTCCGCTCGGGTCCGATGGTGTCCATCGGGTGCAGGAAGACGGTCCAGCCGAGTTCCTCGGCCTTCGCATAGATGTCCCAGAAGCGGCGCTCGTCCAGATTGTCACCGTTGACGTTCGTCGCCAGGTACAGGCCGCGCAGCCCCGGCAGCTTGGCTGCGCGCTCGAGTTCCCTGAGCGCGAGTTCGGGTGCCTGCATGGGCAGCGCGGCAAGTCCGACGAACCGGTCCGGATGGCGGGCGTGCAGTGCGTTTGCGGTGTCGTTGAAGGCCTGTGCGAGCGCGAGCCCGAGTGCGGGTGAGGCCCAGTTCACCATCGGAGTGGTCAGCGACAGCGCCTGCACGCGCACGCCCTGGCGGTCCATCGCCGCCAGGCGCAACTGCACGTCGACGAATTCTTCATCGAAGGCGTTGCTGATTCGCGCCGTCTTGATCGTGTAGCGCGACCCGTTGCGCTCGAGCCGGGCGGCTTCCCTGGCGCCTTCCTTTTCGAACAGCTTCAACCACTCGGCCGGATACCAGTGGGCGTGAATGTCGACGGCAAGCTTGCCGCGCGCCTGCCGCGCTGGGGGGGGGGCGGACTTGTCGTGGCTGCTATGGGTCATCGTTTCGCTCCTGGGGGCTGCAGACGTTTCGATCGGTGGCGCGCCGGCTGGATGGCGCGCCGCGGTCCCGGTTGGGGTGCGAGATGGTAGCCGCGGCGAGCGGAGCGCACAAATGACCGACAACCTGACCGGCGCGCGGGCCGATCGTGCGATGCCGAATTTCTATGGCTGGGATTCATACCCGGCATTTGTGCGTGCGCGATGCAACGCTATCATGGAAGAAAAGTGCGCTGACCATTGCCCTGGATCGGGGCCCATCGCCGCGCAGGCCTTGCCACACGAGGCGTGCCGGCACACGAGGAGGAAGCATGACTGACATTGCCGCCTGCCGTTCGAGGAGTATCTTTGCAGTGCTGCGCAGCGCGGGAAGTATCGCGTGCGCAGGCGTATTCGTCGCGCTGGCGTGGCAGGCCCCGCCCGCCGCGGCGCAGCAATACCCCGCCAAGGTGGTCAAGGTGCTCGTCCCCTACGGGCCGGGTGGTGCGACCGACATCATCGCGCGCCACCTCGCGACGCGTCTGACCGAGACCCTGGAACAGCCCTTCGTGGTCGAGAACCGTCCGGGCGCATCGGGCAACCTCGCGCTCGAGGCGAGCGCCAAGGCGGCGCCCGACGGCTATACCCTGCTGGTTGGCAATGTGACCACCAATGCGATCAACGAAAGCATGTTTGCCCATGTGCTGCACATCAAGCCCTCGCGCGACCTGATCGGCATCACCAAGCTGGTGGAGATTCCCCACATCCTGGCCGTCACGCCGTCATTCGCCGTGAAGAACGTGGCCGAGGCGATCGACTACGCGCGCAAGAACCCGGGCAAACTGAACTACGCCTCGGCCGGTGTCGGCTCGTATCCGCACCTCGACATGCTGAGACTGCTCAAGACCGCCCGGGTCGATATGACGCACGTGCCCTACAAGGGCGGAGCGGGACAGATGGTGCCCTCGCTGATGTCCGGCGAGACGCAGCTTGCCTTCATCAACCTCTCATCGACGATCGCGCACATCAGGTCGGGAAGAATACGTGCGATCGCGACGACCGCCCCGGCGCAACTCGCCGAAATACCGGGTGTTGCGACAATGGCTGAACAGAGTTTTGCGGGCATCGGTACCAACGCCTGGCAGGGGCTTTTCGCGCCCGCCGGGACCCCCCCGGAAGTGATCGACAAGCTCTTCGAGGCGAGTTCCAAGATCCTTTCGCGCCCCGAGATGAAGGAAATGCTCGCGCGCCAGATGCTCAGCGTCGCATTGTCGAAGTCGCCCGCCGACTTCCGCGACCTCGTGCAGAAAGAAACGCGCGCGTGGGGCGAGTTCATTCAAGATAACAAGATCAAGGCCGAATAGGACGTTCGCATGCCAGGATCGACCGGGCGCGGTTCGCGGCCGCGCTACGATCTCGTCGTCCATAAGGACGTCGAGATCACGATGCGCGACGGCGCACGGCTGAAGGCGGATGTGTTTCGCCCGAAGTCGGGCGGGCGATTTCCCGTCATCGTCAATCTCAGCTCGTACCAGAAGGACAAGCTCTGGGTTCCGCCGCCCGATCTCGAGGAGGCGCCCAACCGGTACATGAACTGGGAGACGCCCAACCCGCTGTGGTGGGTGCCGCGTGGCTATGCGCTGGTGCGGATCGACGGGCGCGGTTCGGGCAAGTCCCCCGGTCTTGCCGATCCCTGGTCGCCCGCCGAAGCGCGCGACTATTACGACGGTATCGAGTGGGCCGCGCGGCAGCCGTGGAGCAGCGGTCGGGTCGGAACGAGCGGGGTGTCGTATTTCGCGATGGTGCAATGGCTGGTCGCAAATCTCAGGCCGCCCTCGCTTGTGGCGATGATCCCCTGGGAAGGTGCGGCCGACATGTATCGCGATTTCGGCTACCACGGCGGAATTTTCTCATTCGGCTTCGTCGTCAACTGGTACAACAACCACATGGCGCATCACCTGCTTGGCAAGCCACAGGCGAGCGCGCCCGATTCGTTCGGCAAGCCCTGGGTCTGGGAGTACATGCGCAACAATCTCGACGGCGAGTGGTACCACGGCCGGCGTGCGCAGTGGGACAAGATCGAGATTCCCTTTTACAGCGCCGGCAACTGGAGCGGCATGGGTCTGCACCTGCGCGGCAATACGGAGGCGTTCGGACGCGCCGCGTCGCGACACAAGAGGTTGCGCATCCACGCCGGCACGCACTACCACCCTTTCTATTCGGAGGAAGGGCGCGCCGACCAGTTGCGCTTCTTCGATTACTGGCTGAAGGGGATCGACAACGGGCTCTTGCGCGAGCCGCCGGTGAAACTCCTTGTCCGCAAGGGCGGTCATGGCAATTCGGAGTGGCGTCACGAGAAGGAATGGCCGCTGCGCCGCACGCGCTGGACCAAGTTCTATCTGCACAGCGGCAAGGACGAAACCGCCGGCGCGCTCGTCATCGAGGCACCGCGCAAATCCGCATCGCTTTCCTATTCGGCGAGCGGCATGACCAAGGCGGGGGTCGCCTCGGCCTCGTGGACATCCACCGCGCTCGCCGGCAGCCTGCCGCGCATGGGCGCCTCGTTCCAGACCGCGCCGCTGGCAGAGGACACCGAAGTGACCGGTCCGCTCGTGCTCGTTGCGTGGGTCGCGAGCACGACCGAGGACATGGATCTCTTTGCCACGCTGCGCAATTTCGATCCCGACGGCGAGGAGGTGTTCGAACTGGGTCAGCAGAGCCAGCCGGTGCCGGTTGCCAAGGGTTGGCTGCGCGCGTCGCAGCGCGGGCTCGATACCGAACTGTCGCTGCCCTACCGACCGTATCACGCGCACGCGCAGCGCCAGTGGCTCAAGCCCGGAGAGCCGGTGAGGGTCGAGGTCGAGATCTGGCCGACCTCGATGGTGTTCAGGAGGGGCCACCGTATACGCCTGGATATCCAGCCGCGCGACGGCGTGGGCAGCGCGCCGTATACGCATTATTCGGCCGACTACAATACCGGCACCAACACCCTTTTCTGCGGTGGTAGCCGGGCTTCGTATTTGCTGCTGCCGGTGATACCGGCGAAGCGCCAATGACGAAGATGGCGAGATGCAGACATAGCGAAACCGGCGCGACGCCCGGATCGCCGCAACGCGTTAAGCCGGCCGCTTCGTCCCACGGCGCGGCAGGCTTCGCCCGCCGTCCTTGCGTGTGCTTCCCCACTCCGGCGCGAGGCTGAACGCGCCCTGTTCGCTGAGCGCATTCACTTCCTGGGTCACGATCTCCGCAACCTGATCGAGCGCGGCCGGCGGTTTGCCCGCGGCACGCGTCGCGAGCACCAGCAGCCGGTGCACGTTCGCGTCGACGATCGGCAGCGCGTCGAGGTGTCCCGCGTCGAGTTCGTCGCGGAAGGCCGATACCGGCACCAGCGTGATCGCGCTCTCGCGCAGCAGCAGTCTGCGGATCGCTTCGATCGAGTCGATCTCGACGGCGATTTCAAGGCGCCTGCCGTGCTTGCGGATCTGGTCCTCGACCATTGCACGGATGCCGGAGGTGACGGTGACCGGTTCGCGGCACAGATCATCCAGGGTGTAGAAACGGCGCGCGCCGGGCGGGCTGACGACGACGATCGGCTCCGAGACGAGCGGCACGAAGCGCAGCATCGCGCTGGCCGACGGATTGGTGAGCAGCGCGAGATCGAGCTGGCCGGCAATCAGGTGGTCCTGCAGGATCGGACTGAATCCCTCGACGACGCGCAGAATCACATCGGGCAGGTAGCGTCGCGCCCGCTCGAGGCAGCCCGGCGCGATCACCGGTGCGATGGTCGGCGACAGGCCCAGCGCGACACGGCCCTTCACCGCGGCGGGCCTCACCTTCAGCTCGCTCTTCGCACGCTCCACTTCGCGCAGGATGCGCCGCGCATGCTCGAGAAACTGGCGCCCCGCCGGCGTGAGCTGCACGCCGCGCGGCAGGCGCGTGAAGAGCGGCGTACCCAATTCGCCCTCGACGCGCTGGATATGGCGGCTCAGCGCCGGCTGCACGATGCCGAGTTCGGTCGCCGCGCGCGTGATGCTGCCCAGGTCGGCGACCCAGACGAAGCACTTCAGCGCGCGCAGGTCCATAAGGCCCTTCGGCAGATATGCAGAATCAGCATGACACGAATCAATAAATGGTGTTGGTCCGAATCATAGCGCGCCGGTACATTGACCGCTTCCGCTCTTGAGGGTGAGACGAACCGTGCAGCAAGTTGCCATGCGACAAGTCGAGGTGGGGGTAATCGGGACCGGCTGGTGCGGCGGTATTCGCGCCGAGACGCTGGCCAGACAGGCGCTCGTGAAGGCGCTGCATATCGCCGAGATCCGCCCGGACCGGCTCGATGAGGTCGCGAAGGCCACCGGCGCGGCGACTGCGACCGAGGACTGGCATGCGATTTCTCGCCATGGTTCGATCGCCGCGGTCTACATCTCGGCGACTCCCGAGGACACCCATTATCCGATGGCGCGCGAGTGCCTGCTCGCGGGCAAACACGTCTTTCTGGAAAAACCGATCGCGATGGAACTCGCGCAGGCCGACGAACTGCTCGCGATCGCCAAGCGAAACCACCTCAAATTCACGATCGGCTACTCGCAACGCTTCAACGCCAAGTACGCTTATGTGCGCAAGTCGATTCGCGAGGGCGCGATCGGCAGGCCGGTGAGCGCGCTGGTGAGCCGCCACCTGACGCGGAGTCTCGGCAAGAAGATATCCGGTCGCACCAAGCTTTCGCCCGCAGCGATGGAATGCACCCACGATCTGGACTTCCTGCTCTGGTGTTTCGAGCCCGCGAAACCGGTGCGCGTGTACTCGCAGATCAACTACGGCGCGATGCGCGAGGCGAGCGGCGGCGATGTGCCCGACAACCAGTGGATCACGGTGACGCTCGATAACGGAGCCTCGTTCGTGGTCGGCGGCGGCTGGAGCCTGCCGCCCGGTTATCCAAACGCGTGCACGACCTGGATCGAGATGATCGGCAGCGATGGCTCGGTGTTTCTCGACGACAGTCATCGCGACGTGGTGCTGAATACGATGCGCCAGGGCATGCAGTTGCCGATGTCGTCGATGCCGGGCGAACCGGTCGAGCATGCCTACGCCGGGCCGATGGCGGCCGAAACGCTGCATTTCCTCGATGCCGTGGCGAACGACAAGCCGGTGCTCGTCACGCCCGAACATGCGCGCATGGTGATGGAGGTCTATATGGCAGCCGATCTTTCGGCGGAGCGCAATGAGATCGTCACGCTGCCGCTGCCCGCGGCGAAACCGCGTGCCGCGGCGGGGAGATAGCCGATGCGTGATCGTAAAGCCAAGGGCATAGGGCTCGCCATCGTCGGTGCGGGTCGCGTCGGTCTGTTTCGCGGCGAGGTCGCCGCGCGCCATCCGCAGGTCGAATGGATCGGCATTGCGGAGAAGAATCCCGAGCGCGCCAAACTGGTCGCGCAAAAGGTCGGCGCCGATTTCGTCACCGCCGATCATCGCGAGCTGCTCGCCCGATCCGAGGTCAATGCGGCGATCATCGCCACCGACGAGCACCTGCACGTCGACCCCATCTTTTCGGCGCTCGAGCGCAAGATTCCGCTGCTGATCGAAAAGCCGCTCGCCACCGATCTCGCCGACTCCGCGCGCGTCGCGCACGCGATCCGTTCCGCGGGCGTCGATGCGGTGGTCGGCTACACGCAACGTTTTCGCCGGCGCTGGCTCGCGGCGAAGGAGAAGGTGCAAAGTGGTGCGCTCGGCGACGTGACGCTCGTCACCTCGCGCGCGTTCATGAACCGGCTGGTCGCGATCGACAACTACCGCCGCACCGACAAGCCCGAGACGATCTCGCCGATGGTGATCTCGGGCACCCACGCACTCGACATCGTGATGTGGATGATGGAGGCAAAGACCCCGGTGGAGTGCTACGCCCGCTCGATCGACAAGGTCCTCGGGCCCGAGTGGAAGGGAATCGACTCGACCGCCGGGATGATCATGTTCTCGGACGGCAGCGTGTATCACCTGGCGATGACCTGGTCGCTGCCGGTCACCTGGCCGGCGGCGGTGTACAGTCTCGAAGTGGGGATCGTGGGAACCACCGGCGTGCTGACGATCGACGACACGCATCGCGATATCGTGCTCGCGGTGAGCGCGCCGCAGTCGGAGGGCTATTTGCCGGACAAGAGCAGGCTGGTCGATTTCATGGGGAGTTATCCGCCGGGAGACATGGCGCTGGGCGAGTTGCGCGGACCGATGCGCGACGAAACGGAATCGTGGCTCAACCGGGTGTCGCTCGGCGTTCCGACGCCCGCGACGACGGTGGAGGAGGCGCACAACCGGTTGATGCTTACCAAGGCGCTCGATTTGTCGGCGCGCCGCCGGGCACCGGTGAAGCTGCCGCTCGCCCCGGAAGACGAGGCATACTGAGCGTCGTGCACGGGCGGAGCATGAGAGCCGCCGGCGCATGAGAGTCACTACGGGTAGTTCAACTGGGAGGTCACCATGAGGGGATTCAATTCAGGTCTGATACGGGGATGTGTCGCCCTGGGAATCATCGCGTTGACAGGCGGCGCAGCGCTTGCGCAAGGCGACTATCCCAGCAAACCGGTGCATGTGATCGTGCCCTTCGGCCCCGGCGGGGCGTCGGACTTCGTCGCGCGCATCATCCAGCCCAAGCTCTCGGAGCTGCTCGGACAGCAAATCGTGATCGAGAACCGCGCCGGCGCGGCGGGCAACGTCGGCATGGGTGTCGCGGCGAACTCGGCGCCCGACGGCTATACGCTGTTTCTCGGCAACGTCGGAACTCTGGCGATCAACCCGAGCGTGTTTCAGAAGACGCTCCGGGTCAGGCCGCTCAAGGATTTTGCGCCGATCTCGCTCGTCGCCGACACGCCCGATGTACTGATCGCGAATCCTTCCTTCGCCGGTCAGACGGTGAGGGGCTTCATCGAGCAGGTGAAGGCGAACCAGGGCAAGCTCGCGTTCGCCTCGCCCGGTGCAGGGAGCATGAACCGCCTCGAGATGGAGTTGTTTCGCGGTATCGTGGGCGGAATGGACATGATCCACGTTCCATACAAGGCCGGCGCCGGCCAGGCGGTCGCGGACGTCATTGGCGGCCAGGTCCCGGTCATGTTCACGACCATGTCCTCGGCGATGGGGCACATCAAGAGCGGGCGGCTGCGGGCGCTGGCGGTGACGACGAAGAACCGCCTGCCCCAGTTACCCGAGGTGCCGACCCTGGTCGAGCAGGGCTACGATATGGTCGCCTCGTCGTGGCAGGGGTTGCTTGCGCCTGCGGGCACGCCGGCGCCGATCGTGGCGAAGTTGCATGCGGCCGTCCTGAAGACCATGGCCGCGCCGGAAGTCGCACAGCGTTACTCGAACGGCGGCGTGCTCGTGCTGGCGAGTCCGTCGCCCGAGGCGTTCGGCGGGTTCATCGAAAGCGAAACCGTACGCTGGGCAAAAGTGGTCAAGGAATCGGGCGCGATCGCCGACTAGATTCGCAGTCGGGGATACGCAACGGATTGGCGGCGCGGTAGAATTCCCGTCAGTACCCATTTGAATAAGCGGAGGCTTGGATGGCAAACGTAGGCATGGTGGGCTTGGACTGGCAGGAACGCATCAATTGGGACCGGCTGCGCAAGTACCGACTGGAGCGCGCGCGCGCGCGCATGAAGGCGCACGGCCTGGGCGCGATCCTGTGCATGTACGACGAGAACGTGCGCTACATTACCAGCACGCTCACTCCGGGCTGGAACCGCCTCAAGCCCGGTCTGCGCTACGCGATCCTGTGCGGCGACGACGCGCCGGTGCTGTTCGAGCAGGGTGACATCGGCCAGCACATCGCGCGCCACTCGCCCTGGATTCCGCAGGATCACATCAAGTATTCCTACGCCTGGATCAAGGGCGCCGCGGGTCCGGCTTCGCTCGCGCAGGTGAAGAAGTTCACCGCCGGCATCAAGAAGGCGATGAAGCAGGCGGGTGTCGAGGGTCAGAAGCTCGGCGTCGATTTCGTCGACATCAACATGATCCAGATCTTCAAGGAAGAGAAGATCGACTGGGTCGACGGCATGACGCCGATGATGGAGGCGCGTGCCGTCAAGAACCAGGACGAACAGGAATGCTTCCGCCAGGTCGGCGCGATCGGCGATGCGGCGCACTGGGAGTTCATGAAATTCCTCAGACCCGGCCTTACCGAGAACCAGCTGACCGCGCACATCATGGAATTCCTCTACAACATCCCGGGCATGGAGGATGTCGAGGACGTGATCGTGTCCTCGGGACTGAATACCTGGCCGAACTGGCGCAATTTCTCCGACCGCATCATCAAGCCCGGCGACATGGTGTTCATGGACCTCGCCGCGCTGACCTGGAACGGCTACAAGTCCTGCTACTACCGCACCTACATCGTCGGCAAGGAGCCTACGCAGGAAATGAAGGACTATTACGCCACCGCGCTGAAGTGGCTCTACGACTCGATCAAGGCGGTGAAGGTCGGCGCGACCACGCGCGACATCGCGCTGAAGTGGCCTTCGGCGAAGGAGGCCTGGGGCTACGAGGAGGAGGACCAGGCCGCGGCGAACCTGTGGGGCCACGGGCTGGGACTCGCGCAATACGACCCGCCGGTGATCTCGCGCATCTGGTCGCTCGACCATCCGGTCGAGATCCAGGAAGGCATGACCTTCGCGCTCGAGACCCAGCACGGCAAGGCACACCAGTGGGGCGTGAGGATCGAGGAGATGCTGATCGTGCACAAGGACTCGATCGAGATCGTGTCCAACTTCCCGGTCGAGCAGATCACGGTAGTCGACCCGATGCCGGGCTACGCGAGCTACGGCAAGCGCGCGGGCCAGTAGGCGCGAGGCACGGAAGCAAGCATGCGAACCGCGGTGCTCGAAGCACCGCGGCGCTTCGGCATCGCCGAGCGCCCGATACCGCAGGCCGGTCCCGGCGAGGTCGTGGTGCGTATCGCCGCGACCGCGGTGTGCCACACCGACCTGTCGATCTACACCGGCGACCACCCGGGGGTGCGCTACCCGGTGGTGCTCGGACATGAAGCGACCGGCACCGTCGAGACGCTCGGCGAGGGCGTGCGGGGCCTGAGCGCGGGGCTGCACGCGATCATCAACCCGATCATCGCCTGCGGGCGCTGCGACATGTGCCGGCGCGGCGCGGGAAACCTGTGCCGCAATGCCGGCCTGATGGGGCGCGAAGTCGAAGGTTCGCTCAACCAGTATCTGAAGCTCGATGCGCGCTATGTCTATGCGCTGCCGCCGGCGTTGCCGCTGCCCGATGCGACGCTGATCGAGACGCTTGCCACCGTGCGCCATGCGCAGGAGCGCATCGGCCTCAAGGCGGGCGAATCGGTGGTGGTGTTGGGGCAGGGAACGACCGGCTTGCTGCATACCCGGCTCGCGGTGCTTGCGGGTGCCGACCCGGTGATCGCGGTCACGCGTACGCGCTGGAAACTCGACCTCGCGAGCCGCTACGGCGCGCATCACGCGCTCGAAACCGGTGCGGAGAAGGCGGTGGACGAGGTGAGGCGCCTCACCGGTGGCGCAGGCGCCGATGTCGTGATCGACACCGCGGGCGGCGCGGCAACCCTGATGGCGGCAATGGACATGCTGCGCCCGGGCGGAAGGCTTTCACCCTATGCGGTGAGCCACGAATGCTGCGCGCAGTTCACCACCTTTCCGCTCTACTACAAGGAAGTGAGTATCATCGGTTCGCGCGCGCTGATACCCGAAGACATGCAGCCGGCGATCGACCTGGTCGCCTCGGGAAAGATCGACGTGTCGGATTTCGTGTCCGCGACCTATCCGCTTGAGCGCACCGCCGAGGCACTCGCCGAATACGAGGCGAATCCGGGGAAGATACTCAGGATCGTGATTGATTCAGGGGCCTAGGCCAAGGCCGCATACCTTACCGCCAAGATGGTTTGGATCTTCATCGATCTCCCTATTTCGTACGGTTGCGCTTTCTGCAACCGTACGAAATAGGGAGACACTGAGGGAGTTCAAACTCGCGATGTCGGGCATTTCGCGAAGCGGTTGCTTGCACTCAGTGTCTCGGGATTGTGAACGGTTGCCCAAAGCGCAACCGTTCACAATCCCGAGATCGGTAAGAGACATGAAAGCTCCTAAAGGTAACGAAGCAG
>JAOUFA010000508.1 GCA_029858545.1 Betaproteobacteria bacterium | reverse complement strand
CCATGATGTTGACTTCCATGAGGCGCTTCCACTCCGCGACCGGGATTTCCTCGAACGGGCCCAGTTTCACGGTCGCGAAGATCGCCGCGCAGTTCACCAGCACGTCGATGCGGCCGAACGCGCGCAGCGTCTCCGCCGCCATCGCCGCGGTATCCGTCTCGGAGGACACGTCCACCTTGAGGCCGAGCGTCTGTGCCCCGTTCTTCGCCAGTTCCGCGGCGGCGGCCTCGTAGCGCTGCACGTCGGCGATGACCACGCGCGCGCCGTCCGCGGCGAGTCGCGCGGCGAGCGCTTTGCCGATACCGCTTGCTCCGCCCGTGACGATGGCGACCTTGCCGTTCAGTTTCATGCTCCTGCCTCCAGTTGGATTGGTCGATCCGCGATTGGCGTCTAGAGCCGGATCACGTCGGGCGCGCCGGCGTATAGACGCTCGACGAGCGCCGCGCGCCGCTCCAGCACCGCGCGCTGGTTGATATAGCCTTTGTCGGTGATTTCGTTCGCATCGATCGAAGGCGGTTCGGTCATCACCATCGCGCGCACCGGCTGCGTCGAGCTCGCCGCGCCGGTGTCGGCGGCGAGCTTGCGCAGCGCCTGCGCGATCCGCTCGCGCAGCGACTCGGGGGTCATATCGTGGGCCGCGGCGGGATTGAGGAACACGAGGGCGCCGATGTCGTCGCGGTCATGACCGGTGATGACCGCGTCCTGGATGACCGGGTCGCCCGCGGCGATGAGCCTGATGCGCACCGCTCCGACGTGCACCCAGGTTCCGGTGGCGAGCTTGAAATCCTCGGCAACGCGGCCGTCGAACACCACGCCCCGGGATGCGTCGTTCGGGTCCGCCAGCCTCACCGCATCGCCGATACGGTAGTAGCCATCCTCGTCGAACGCGGCCTGCGTGAGGTCTGCGCGCCGGTAATAGCCCGGGGTGACGTGGGGCCCCTTGACCCGCACCTCGAGCTTGCCCGCCGAGGGGACGAGCTTCAGTTCGCAGCCGGCCACCGGCAGGCCGATGACTCCGGCGCGGTCGATGTGGAAGTGCACCTGCGTGGCGAGGGGCGAAGTCTCGGTCGAGCCCCAGGCCGAGAGCATCGCGAGCTTGCCGCCCTTTTCGTCGAGCGCGAGCCTCTCGATCCGCTCCCACAGGTTCTGCGGCAGCGCCGCCGCGGCGTAGAACAGCACGTCGAGTTCCTTGAAGAAATTGCGCCGTAGCGCCGCGTCGCGCTCGAGAAACGGCAGCAGCAGGTCGAAGCCGCGCGGCACGTTGAAGTACATCGTCGGCGCGACCTCCATCAGGTTCTGCGCGGTGATGTCGATCAGGCCCGGCGCGGGCTTGCCGCCGTCGATGTACAGCGTGCCGCCGTTGCGCAGCACGAGGTTGAAATTGTGGTTGCCGCCGAAGGTGTGGTTCCACGGCAGCCAGTCGACCACCACCGGCGGCCGGTCCTCGACGAACGGCCATCCCTGGGCGAGCATCTGCTGATTCGCGGTCAGCATGCCGTGGGTATTGATCACGCCCTTGGGCATGCCGGTCGATCCCGAGGTGAACAGGATCTTGGCGAGCGTGGCGGGGCCGATGCCCGCGAAGGCCTCGTCGACGCGTGCGGTCGGCGCGTCATGCAGCAGTGCATCGAGCGGTGTCGCGCTGGCGCCGACCGCCGCGAGCGCGGGCGCGAATTTCGCGGCGTCGGCGGTCCAGACGAGGCCCGGGCGTAACAGTTCGAAAATGCCCCTGAGCTTGGCGTAGTCCTTCGACATCAGTGAATACGCGGGCGATATCGGAGCAACCGGCACGCCGACGTGCATCGCGCCAAGCGCGAGTAGTGCGTGGTCGACACTGTTGTCGGAGAGGATCGCGACCGGCTGGGAGGCGTCCAGGCCGCGCTCGAGCAGACCCTGGCCGATGCGCCGCGCGGACTCGAGCGCCTCGTGGTACGTGATCCGGCGCCACCCCGGAGCCGAGCGCTCGGCGATGAAGACGCGCTGCGGGGCCTTGCTTGCCCAATGTTCCAGCCACTCGCCGATTGCGCGCGCGCCGGCGGCGAGCTTCATCGGCGAGCGCATCCGCAGCGTTCCGTCGGGACGCCTTTCCAGCTCCGCGCGCGCCGGCGCGAAGTGCAAATCGGAATGCAGGTGGGTTGCCATCGCTTCCTCCTGGCTGGTTCGGCTATTGTAGGCGCAACGGCAAGCGGGGCGGGTGCCCGGATCGCGCGGCCGGCCTATTGCCGCTTCAGGCTTGCGCGTCGCACGACGGTCCGCTCGGTATCGACGCGCAGCGTGTCAGGGTCGAGCACCACTCCGTAATAGTCGAACGCCGCCCGCGGTGAAACATAGCCCTGACGCACGTCTTCCTCGACGCGTTCGAGCGGGCGCTCCAGCGGCGAGCCGAATCCGCCGCCGCCGCCGGCGCGCAGCGTGAAAGCATCGCCGGGCTGCAGTCTGCGCGTGAGCACCTTGGCGTTCGGCAGATCGGTGATCTCCCTGCCGCCGATGCGCAGTGCGACCTGGTTACCCATGCCCTCCTTGCCGCCGGCGAGACCCCAGGGCGGGCAGTGCACGCGGTCGACCTGCACGTTCATCATCATCGGTGCGCGCGCCTGCACCACCTGTTCGGTGCCGAGGCCGCCTCGATGGCGGCCCGGGCCGCC
>JAOUFA010000507.1 GCA_029858545.1 Betaproteobacteria bacterium | reverse complement strand
ATTCGCGCCCGACCCGAATGGGCGGGGGTGCCGGTCATCATGCTCACCGCCCGGTCGCAGGAGTCGGACATCGTACGCGCGCTCGATGCCGGGGCGAGCGATTACATGGTCAAGCCCTTCCAGCCCGAGGAACTGCTCGCCCGCGTGCGCCGCTTCCTGAGGAAGCCGCGGTGAGATGAGGCCCGCGGCGCGCCCTGCGCTATTGGTCCTGCTGCTCCTCGCCGCGCCCGGCGCTGCGCCGGCCGCCGGAGACTGGCGCATCGGCCCAGAGATCTGGCGTGCGACCGAAACGCTCGACGCAAAGACTCCCGGCGCCAGCTACTCGCCGTGGCGCGAATCCGGTTTCGCGGCCCATGCGCGCCATACCGACACCCGCCTGTACAGCCTGCGCGGGCGCGAGACCGAGCGTTTCGCGCTCACCGACCGCGAGTGGGGCTTCGCGCTGCACCAGCCCCTGGGCAGCGGCTGGGCCGCCGACGTCGATGCGGCGGTCAGTGACACGCACCGCGTGCTGGCGCGCCATGTGTTTTCCGCGCTGATCGAGAAACGCCTCGCCGAAGGCTGGGGTGTGCAAGGCGGATGGCGGCGCTCGCAGTACGCCGCCGGCTATTCCGATCTGCGGCAGGTGACCGTCGACCGGTATTTCGGCGTGCAGCGACTCGCCTACACCCTTTACTCGGGTCATCCCGAAGGCGGGGCCGGATCGGTGCCGGGCCATCGCGTACAGTGGTCGTATTTCCTCGCCGAGCACAGCAGCTTTGGCGTCTCCGCGGCGGCGGGCCGCGAAACCGACATCGCGGCGCCCGGCGTGCTCGCGACGAGCGACATCCGCGACTACGCGCTTACCGTGCGACACGGCTTCGCCGCCGGCTGGACGCTGAGCGCCGACGCAGTCACCCACGAGCAGGGCAATCTGTATCGCAGGCATGGCTTCCGCTTCGGTCTTCAGCTTCGCTTCTGATCGGCTGCTCGCCGGCGCCCTGGCAACGGGTCTCGGCGCGCTGCTCGCCTCGGGGCTGTTGGTGGGCGCCATTGTGACGCTACGTTTCGTGCGGCGTCTGAAGGAGGCCGACGCGCGCGCGGTGATCGAGCGCTGGCGCCCGCGGTTCGTCTCGGCGCTCGCCGGCACCCCCCCCGCGCCGCACAGCCTGCGTCACGCCGATGCGCACGGAGCGATCGCGCTGCTCCATGAGCTGATGCTCGGCATCAAGGGCGAGGGCCGCGGCCGGCTCGCCGCGTACGCGCGCGCCTGCGGCCTGGAGGACTGGGCGCGCCGCTATTCGCTCACCGGGCGCGTGCGCGAGCGCCTGCCGGCGATCGCCGTGCTCGGCCACATGGAAAGCAGCGCATCCCTGGCGACGCTCGAGCGCATCGTCGTCGATCCCAACCCGGTGCTTTCGCTCGCGGCGGCGCGCTCGACGCTCGCGATCGACACCGCGCGCACCGCGGCAAGGGTCGTGCAACACGCGATCGCGCGCGAGGACTGGCCCGGCGCGCGCGTGCTGGCGATTCTGCAGGACAGCGCGCACGAGGCGGTGGGACACGCGGTGCTGGTGGCCTTCGAAACCGTGACGCGCGACAGGCTCGTGCGGCTGCTCTCCTTCGCCCGGGTCGTGCCCGCGGAAAAGCTCTGGCCGGTCCTGCATCGTCTGCTCGAGACCGCGGATATGCCCGAGATCCTGTCTCGCACTCTGCGCCTGGTCGCCGATCCGCGCGAGGCACCGCGCGTGAGGGCTTTGCTGCATCACCCGGAATGGATCGTCCGGCTCGCCGCCGTGCAGGCGCTCGGGCGCATCGCCACTGAAGCCGATCTGCCACGCCTCACGACGGCGCTGTCCGATTCCGTATGGTGGGTGCGCCAGCGCGCTGCCGATGCGCTCGTCCGGTTGCCGTACTTCAGCCGCGCGCAGCTGGAGCGCCTGCACGAGGTGCTCTCCGATCGCTACGCACGCGATGCGCTTGCGCGCGCGATGGCCGAGAACTCCCCCGCATGAGCCAGGCGATCGAAGTCGCGCAGTGGCTGCTGTTCGGCTACGTCATCGCGCTCAACTGCGGCTACCTGGCGCTCAACATACTGTCCTTCGCCTCGTTGCGCGAGTACGCCGGGCGCCGCGATCTGGAGGCCGCGCGCGACCGCTATACCGGGCTCGAACCGCCGGTATCGATCCTCGTGCCGGCGTATAACGAGGAGGCCACGATCGCCTACTCGGTGCGCTCGATCCTGCAACTCGAATACCCGGAACTCGAAGTCCTCGTCGTCAATGACGGCTCGCGCGACAATACGCTCGCCACGCTGACGCGCGAATTCGAACTGCAGCCCTACCCCGATCCCATTCAGCGCAAGCTGGAGTGCAAACCGCTGCGCGCGGTCTACCGCTCGGCGAAGTACGCCAACCTGCGCGTCATCGACAAGGAAAACGGCGGCAAGGCCGATGCGCTGAACTGCGCCATCAACGCCGCGCGTTATCCGCTGTTCTGCGCGGTGGACGCCGATTCGGTGTTGCAACGGCAGAGCTTGTGGCGCGTGGTCGAGCCCTTCCTGGACGACCCGCATACCATCGCCGCCGGCGGCACCGTGCGCATCGCCAACGGCTGCACCGTCGAGGGAGGCTTCGTGACGCGCGTCGACCTGCCGACCGATCCGCTCGCGTT
>JAOUFA010000505.1 GCA_029858545.1 Betaproteobacteria bacterium | reverse complement strand
AGTGGAGGACTGAAGATCGAGGATCTGGTGAAGATGCTCGATGCGGCCGGAGTTCAGACGGACGCCAAATCCCGGGCCAACTGACTGACTCGCGCTATCCCCGACTTGCTTCGACCAGGCGCTTAGGCAGCAACTCGCCGCGCGGCCAAAGGATCCACATCCGTCCGCGCTGACGCATGCGACCGGCAAGCGCACCGGCATCCTCCCCTGCGCCCCAGTAGAAATCGGCGCGTAGCGCACCGCGAATCGCGCCGCCCGTGTCCTGCGCCGCCATGAGCCGTCGCAGCGGTTGCTCGGAGTTCGGGTAGGTGGTGGCGAGGAAGACCGGAGCCCCGAGCGGGATATAGCCTCGGTCCACCGCGACGCTGTACTCGGCGCTGAGCGGCACACCAAGCGCCCCGAAAGGTCCGCCTTCAACCGGCAATTCGCGGAAGAACACATAGCTCGCATTGTGATTGAGGGCGTCCTGCAGTTTGCCGGGATTGGCACCTGCCCAGGCCTTGATGCCCTGCATGGAAGCGCGATCGAGCGGCATCTCGCCACGATCGACAAGATGTCTTCCAAGAGAGCGGTAGGGGTGCCCGTTTTGCTCGGCGTAACCGACGCGGATGCGCTCGCCGTTGTCGAGCACGAGTTGCCCGGAGCCCTGGATCTGCAGGAAGAACAATTCCACCGGGTCAGCCACCCAGGCGATGACTGGGGTCGCGGAGCCGTTGCTCGCGGAGTTCTGGCCTTCGGCGACGATCTCGGCACGGGAGTAGTAGGGCACGACGCGCCGGCCCTCGAGGCGTCCGCGCAGGCGCAGATTGGCGAGTTCAGGGTAAACGCTCCCGAGATCCACGATCAGCAGGTCGCGCGGCACACCCAGAACAGGCGACTGGTACGCCCCGCCCCGCGCGCGGCTCGCGGCGAGGATTGGCTCGTAATAACCGGTTACCAGGCCTTCGCGCGAATCATGCGCGGAGATCACCGCGTAGGGCGTGAAGGCGGATTCGAAAAACTCACGCGCTACGCGTTCGTCGCCCTGGGAGGCGAGTTGCGCCGACTGGCATACCCGTTCCAGCGAGTGGGCGAGCTTCGGGCAACCGGCGAGGAAGGCGCGCAGGCTGGGAGTGAGCAAGGCGTCGCTCCACCCCGGCAGTTCTCCGAATGTCACTTCCTCGTATCGCACGGGTGGAAGCTTTGTTGGCAGCGTAGCGTGTTCGCCCAGCGTGGTGCAGCCCGCGGCTACAATTACGGCAAGCAACGTAACCAGGCTGCGGACAATGTGGGTCATCTTTCTCGAAATGGCTGTCGTACTCGTGCTTGCTGGACTCATGGTGTGGTGGACTCTGCCGAAGAAAGGCCGCGGCGATAAAGACGACGGTTCGGGGCATCGGCGGCCCTGATACTTGTCGTGCCTCAGTGCAACACGCGTGGCGCGGCAAGCGTGAACTGGGGAATTGGCGCGTCGAACTTCTTGCCGTCCTCGGCGGTCATCTGGTAGCTGCCGCGCATCGTGCCGACCGGCGTTGCGATTGCCGTGCCGCTAGTGTATTCGTGGCTCTCGCCCGGGCGAAGAACCGGTTGCTCGCCGACCACGCCCAGGCCGCGAACCTCCTGCACCGCTCCTTCGGCGTCGGTGATGATCCAATGCCGGCTGATCAGCTTCGCGGCGATGTTGCCGGTATTGCGCAAGGTAATGGTGTAGGCGAACACGAATCGCCCGGCAGACTCATCGGACTGTTCGGGAAGAAAGCGGATTGCCGCATTGACGGTGATCTGGTAAATCCTTTCCTGGGCCATGTGCCCATTGTAAACTTCCCGGACCATGACTTACCGCATCGCACCCAGCATTCTTTCGGCCGACTTCGCGCGGCTTGGCGAGGAGGTCGGTGCCGTCGAAAGGGCAGGCGCCGATCTGATTCATTTTGACGTCATGGACAATCACTATGTGCCGAATCTCACGATCGGGCCGCTGGTGTGCGCCGCGATCCGTCCGCATGTGAAGATCCCGATCGATGTGCACCTGATGGTCAAGCCGGTGGATCGTATCGTGCCGGATTTTGCCAAGGCCGGGGCGAATATCATCAGTTTTCACCCCGAGGCGTCGGACCATGTCGACCGCACCATCGGGTTGATCCGGGAGTTGGGCTGCAAGGCGGGGTTGGTTTTCAACCCGGCCACGCCGCTCTCCTATCTCGACCACACCCTGGAGAAACTCGATCTGGTCCTCGTGATGTCGGTTAATCCCGGTTTCGGCGGGCAGCAGTTCATCGCCTCGGCGCTTGCGAAGATCGCCGAGGTGCGGCGCAGGATCGACCGTGCCGAGCAGACAGCCGGGCACCCGATCTGGCTGGAGGTCGATGGGGGGATCAAAGCCGACAATATCGCCGAGATCGCGCGCGCCGGGGCCGACACCTTTGTCGCCGGCTCGGCGATCTACGGCACGAAGGACTACGCGGCCACCATCGCGAACATGCGTGCGCGGCTGGGCGCGGTGATTCGCGCGGCGTGATACGCGCCGCGCTGATCGACCTGGACGGTACGCTGCTCGATACCGCACCGGACCTAAGCTTGGCCGCCAACGCGACGCTCGCCGAGCTGGGCCTCGCAGTACTTCCGGCCTCCGTGACGCGTGAGTTCATCGGCCAGGGGATTGCGCAATTGGTGCGACGTTGC
>JAOUFA010000087.1 GCA_029858545.1 Betaproteobacteria bacterium | reverse complement strand
GGCGGGAAACAGCAGCGACTTGATAACGATCGGCACCACATTGGCCGGCTCCATCAGCCTGCCGATATCGACGTAGTCCAGTTCCTGCAATTTCACGCCGTCGATCGCGATCACCGGTCTGGCCACCATGAGTTCATCCGCGAGAATATGTCCAAGCGTCCTGCCCACGTCGCCGTCAATCATCAGGATCAGTGGCGATGCGTCCCCGGCGTTGCCGAGCGCGGCGGCGAGTCCGTCAGCCAGGCCGCGCAAGCGCACATAATGCGGCTCGCCATGCCAGCGAATCGCCAGCGCAACGGTGTGCTCCGAACCGAGATCGGCTCGGCGCATCGCCGCGTGGACCGCGCGCTCCACCTCCCCAGGCGTATACGCACCGCTTTGCGCCAGCGCGGGAAACACAACCGGAATATTGTGCAGGGGAAGTACGGCATTCTCGGGAATGTGGATCGTTTTGCCGCTCACCTGCACCGTGAATTGCGAAGCGCCGATGACGGTTGCCCGGATTCCGTTGCCCGGATCGGTCAGTTCCGCATCGATGCGGCCATCGCCGAAGGCCTTTGCGATCCTGTCGGCGATCGGTTTGGCGATATCTCCGAAGGTCCGGGTCTCGCGCCCGAACAGGTATTCGGACACGCCGCCCGAGAAAGTGACCCGATGCGGCACCGCGGCCATCTCGAGTGGCTCGGTCAACAACAGGGCTTGCGCCAAGCCGCCCGGCGGTTCGCCGCGGATAGAGGCGATGACCACCTCGGCCAGCGTTTCGACGACCCGCTCCAGATCCGCGGCTGCGGGCTTGTCTCCCAACTGCAGCGTCAGTCCGAGGCTGTCGGCGGCCAGTCGTGCCGATTCGTCGAGCCGCGCGAGCCTGCCCTCGGCATCCAGCACGATCAACCGGCCACCCACCGCCACCGCCCAGGTGGCGCGCAACTCGCCGTTCTGCAGCAACGCGAATTTGGTCGTTCCGCCGCCGAGATCGACATTCAGGACCGTGCGGTGGGTGAGCCGGGAGTGCGATGCCGCGCCCGAACCGTGCGCGGCGAGCGTGCACTCCAGATGATGGCCTGCCGACGCGCAAACGAATTTTCCCGACTCCGCGGCAAAAAGCTGCGCGATGGCATGCGCATTACTGCGCTTGATCGCCTCACCGGTCAGAATCACCGCGCCGCTGTCGATCGCCTCGCGTGCCAGCCCCGCAGCCTGATAAGCCTCGTCGATGAAGTCCTTCAGCCGCGCCGCATCGATCGTGTTATCGCACAGGAAAGGGGTGAGCAATATGGGCGATTTCCACAGGATCCTGCGATCGACCACGATGTAACTGCTCGACAGGAGCTGCGTCTTGCGCTGCAGATGCACGCGCGCAAACATCAGGTGAGACGTCGAGCTTCCTATATCAATGCCGACGGTCGTCAGCTCAACGTTGTCGCTCTTCCAGAAAAACTCCGCCAGCGCATTCTTCTGCGCCTCGGTGTAGTCATGGAAATGGGCTTCCGCGCCGTCATGGCAATGGACCGTTGTATCCGCGCGAGCAAGCCGCGCTTGGCCAACGAGGCGAACGAGCGTTTCGATCCGGAAATGACGCGCGGAGTCCGCCGCTGCAGGCTTGTACAACATGGGGTAGTCGATCGCCGAAGGTTGTCGTTACGCGGGAAAGCCAGCATCCACGCAGGCGCCTGGCAGCGGACCTGCGCGATGCCGCGAGCGGGTAAACCGTGATGCCGGAATGGTGTCTGGTCTACTTCAGCTTCTTAACAAGAATGTCCTCGTACATCTTCGTCCACTTCTCCTGTTTGTCCAGCGCCTGTGCGGGATCGACGAATTTCAGCGTTCCCGGACCAAACGGCGATCCGATCTTCCTGCTGCTCACGACGAAATCCAGGTCGGCGAGAAGCTGCTGACCTTCGCTCAATAGGTAGTCATAGAACAGCGCGGCCGCATGGGGATGTGGCGCCTTGCCGAGCATGGCGGCCGCGCTGAATTGCGCGAACGCCGGCTGCAGCAGGAGTCCTTGCACGGGAGCCCCTTTCTTCTGCAACTGCACCGGGTTCCAGCTGTAGACCGTCAGCGCAAACGGGACGTCCCCCGAAGCCACCAGCGAAGTCAGCAGCGAATGCCCTTTGCGGATCGAGATGCCATTGGCGGACACGATCTCGGCGAACAGCTTGCGCCCAGGCTGTTCGCCCATCGCCTCGACCAGAGGCCCGAACCAGCCGGCATCGTCGGCTTCGATACCCAGCCGGTTCTTCCATTTTGGATCGAGCAGGTCCTGATAGGATTTCGGCAGATCCTCCTTCTTCACCAGATTGGTGTTGTAGGCTGCGCTCCACACATCGAGCGTGATCCCCGCCCATTCCTTGTGGGCGGGGATCGCCTCGGGAATCAGGTCGGCCAGGTATGGAGACCCGACTTCCTGGAGCAGTTTTTCACGATGTAGCGCCTCGGTTTCGGGCGCATTGTTTTGCACGATATCGACATCGAACCGGCCGCCGCGGGATTCCGAGACGATTCGCTGCAAGATCGCCTCCGACCCGGCGCGCCATGATTTGACCTTGATGCCGTATTTCTTGGCGAACTCCGCCGTGACCACGGTCAGTTTCGGATACGCGTGGTAGATCGACAGCTCGCCCTCCCTCCGCGCAGCCGCTACCAGGCGATCGTGACGATCGGCTCCTTGATACATCGCAATTTCGCGTACCGTTGCCGATCCGCCGGCCGGCGCGGCATGTACCGGCAACGCCGGGTGACTGCCCGCGAGCAGCAGAAACGCCGAAACCGTCGTCAAGAATTTTCTCATGCCCCCCTCCCTGATCCTGGCTTGCATGAACCTATCGGCTCTTCGCCGTTATCATCTCACCGTGTGCAAGACATACCTGCATACATCGTGCAACATGATAGCAAGAACCGCCGCCCCTCTTTCGGCGCGACGCCAGGCATTTCGCATCGCTGCCGTCTCGCACGAGCCCATCGCACGCCCCATCCCGGAAACCCCATTCGCGCGATTGCCGCGGCATCGTCGACCGGCAATCCCGCAACGCCGGCGCTTCCTCTTACAATGGCAATCAAACGAAATATCGCCACATCCTCATGGACCCACGAAACAACGTCCGGCCCGCCGCGCAAGCCGCATTGCGGCGCACCTCGATCGGGCGCGGCGCGATGCCCGGCGGCACGCAGAGCATACAGCGCGCGAGTCTGCTCGTACGCCTGATCGCCTCGCACAAACGCGCCGGGTTGCGCCTTACCGACCTGGTGCAGCTTTCGCGCCTGGAACGCCCGACCGTGCGCCGCATTCTCAAGTGCCTCATCGCCGAAGGCATGGTCACCCAGATCGACGAGACGCACCGTTATTTTCTCGGACCGCTGGTCTTCGAGCTGGGGCTCGCGGCGACCCCCCGCTTCAACCTGCGCGAGCTGTGCCGGCCGGCGCTGCAGCGCATTGCCGACCGTAGCGGAGATACGGCGTTTCTCTCGGTGCGCAGCGGCTACGATTCGGTGTGCCTCGATCGCGCGGAGGGTTCGTTCCCCATCAAGGCGCTCACCCTCGATGTCGGCATACGCCGACCGCTGGGGGTCGGCGCGGGCGGGCTCGCACTCGTGATGGCGTTGCCCGCGGATGCCATCGATGACATCCTCACGATGAACGAGCCGCGGCTGGCCGCGTACCACGGAGCGAGCGCCGCGACGCTGCGTCGGCTGATCGCGCGCGCTCGCGACACCGGCTACGCCCTGAACGACGACCATATCACCGCCGGCGCAACCTCGCTCGGTCTGCCGGTCATCAATCCCCACGGTGAACCGTTCGCCTCGGTAAGTGTCGGCGCGATTGCGAGCCGCCTGTCGCCGAAGCGCCGACCGGAGGTCGTCGCGATTCTGCGCGGCGAACTCGAGCAGCTCGGCAAGGCGCTCACCGAGACGACGACGCCGAAATGAGCCGCCAGGCGTTCACGCACATGAGGCGTTGCCCGGCGACGCGGCGCCGCGCGGCGCAACGCATCGTCCTTCCTACCTCAACAGGTAGCCGAACTTTGCCATCGCCTTGCGCGCGACTTCGGGACTGGGTACGTTGACGATCGGATATTTGTCGCGCCAGTGGAAAGGGCGGCAGGCGTCGATGATCGCGCGCGAGTTGGTGTTGTCGCCCTTTTCCTTCTTTTCGGGAGGAATGCTCGGGTCGAGCGGCGTGCTCCAGGTGTTGGTAATGATGTCGATCGAGGTCGCCGGATCGGAGCGTGTGAGCATCGCCCACATCAGCTCCTCGAGATTGGAGACGTCGATGTCGTCATCGACGACGACGACGTACTTGCCGGCGTAGGCGCCGGCGTGGCACATCGCCGCAACATGACCCGCCTGCTTCGAATGCCCGGCGTAGCGCTGCTTGATCGAAACGCCGAGCAGCATCCGTGAGCCGCCGACCTCGTGCGCCCACACCGCGGTAACATCGGGAACGCCCGCGGCGGCGATGTTCTTGCGAATGAGCGCCGAGCGGGTCACCGCGCGATAGCGCGCCTGTTCCTCGGGTGGGCGTTGCGGAGGGCAGCCCATGATGATCGGGTCGTTCCGGTGATAGATCGCCTTGATGTCGAGCACCGGCTCCATACGCACGTCGCTGGCGTAATAGCCGGTCCACTCGCCGAACGGACCCTCCAATTTGCGGTTTCCCGGCATCACGAAGCCTTCGATCGCCATTTCGGCGTTCGCCGGAATCGGCAGCCCGGTGACCTTGCCGCGCACCACCTTGACCGGTTTACCGCGCAGACCGCCGGCAATGTCCAGCTCGCACACACCATAGGGCATTTCGCTGCATGCGACGAGGAACTGCAGCGGATCGCCGCCCACCACCACCACCACCGGCATCGGCTGGTTTCGCGCCTGGTACTTGTCGCGGTGAATACGGCCGTGCTTGCCCGGCGACATGTAGAAACCGAGCGTGTTCTTGTCGTGAATCATCACGCGGTAGGTGCCCACGTTGATCCAGTTCTCCTCCGGATCAATGGTGATGTTGTAACTGCCGGTTCCGATGTAGCGCCCGCCGTCGGCCTCGTGCCACTTCGGCACCGGCAACTTGGTGACGTCGATCGCATCGCCGGTGAGCACGTTTTCCATGATCGGGCCGCTATCGACCGTGACGTGCGGAATCGGCTTCAACTCGCGCATGTAGTGATCGAGAAAGGCCTGCGAGAGCTCGAGCTTCGAGTATTCCAGCGGAAAGCCGAGCGTCATGTTCTTGCGCCGCCCGCCAAAGAAATTGGTGAGCACGCGATGCCCTTTCTTGCACCCAGGCACTTCGTCGAACACCACGCAAGGGGCGTTCTCGTCGTGTTGCACGAGTTCGGCGGCCCAGCCGATCTCCTCCTGCCAGCTAGCGCCCTTCACCTGCCGGATCTCGCCCAGCTTCTCCGCCTCGGCGATCCATTCGCGCAGGTCCTCGTAGGGAATGCGCACCGCACCCGGCGCGGCCGACGCGCTCGAGCCCACCGTCCCCATGGGACTGCCCATCGCATCCTGGACCGACGGGTTTGCAGCTGGTTTCATGTCTCCTCCTCGCATCTCGACGACTCGATGACGAAGTCCATCATATGGACTCCGGTGGCAGAGTGCCGATGCGATCGTCGCCCGCGCATCAGACGCAGGCGCTGATCTATGTCAAGAGTGCAGAACGTCAACCGCATCGCCGCGCGGGACGATTTCACCGGAGGCACTCCCGATTAGTCCACGATGTGGACTGCGCGGCGACGCGCCGCAATCAACCCGCGCCGACCCCGCGTGCCTGGCCTGCCGCACCGCCATGCGGTTAGAAACTCCCGCGAAGCGCGCTCTAGCGCGTGCCGTCGTACTCGAGGATATCGAGTCCCTGGTTACGGTCGAGCAGGTAGATCAGGCCGCGTCGATCAACGTCCACGTCATTGCTCTGCGGGCTGGAAAATCCACCCGACGGTTCCGGAATGAAATATCCCACCTCGCGCGGCAGCATCGGGTCGGCCACGTCGACGATGCGCAACCCCCCGCTGAACCATGCGGCGTAGACCAACGTGTCGGACAGGTGCTCCTGAAACTGGTGCGCACCGAAACGGCCGGTCCTGCTCCAGGGGGAATCCAATTCACTCACTTGAAACATCGACAGCGGCCGGATCTCGGCCAGATCGCTCACGTCGAACACCCACAGCCCGGCGTGCGGTTGTCCGGGAACATGGTCGTGCTCCTCATCCACTGCCACCGCGATGCGGCGACCCGCCACCGGAAACCGCACCGGAAGTACCGTATGGGTCGGCTCGGGGAACGGCGGGTGATAGTTGTATTCACCCACGGTGCGCGGTCGACGGATGTCGGAGATGTCGATCACGCGCAGGCCCGCGTTCCAGACCGCAGCCCAGAGTTCATCGCCCACGCGCAACGCATGGTGAAGCCGGTTCTTGTAGCCCGGCCAGGTGGGCGTCTCGCCGCCCGCGACATGCTGCCCGGGCATCCACCAGCGCGACACCTCTACGGGCGACTCGGGTCTCGCCAAGTCATAAATGACCAAGATGTTGCCGACATAACCTTCCATCTCGGTCGAGATATAGGCGTAGCGCGCGTCCATATCGAAGCGGTGCACGCCAAAGCCGTGCGTCTTGGTATCGCTGAGCAACCGCGGGCGGCTCCTGTCGGCAATGTCATAGACGCGAAACCCTCCGTCCGAGTAGCCGCGCCGGTTGCCCTCGCGCAGCAGCGGAACATTTTCGGGCTTCACCCCGAGTTCGACGGCGAGTTCGGCATCGGTGGCGGCGCGCCCCAGCCCCGCCGCCAGCTTCGCTTCGGCCTCGGGCAGGCGCGCACCGCGGCGCATCAGATGCCGGTTGTTTTGCTCCACGTTGACGATCATCAGGTCGCCGGCGACCCGCGCCTTGTGGGTATGCGAATGGCCGTCCGGCAGCATAATGGTGTGCACCGGCTTCGGATGCGCGGGGTCGGATACGTCGATGATGGTGGTGCCGAACGGCGGCTGCATATGGCCAACGTAGACGAAATCGCCGTCGACCGTCACCTGCCCACCGCCGGGAATCTCGAGTCGTGCAACGCGCCTGACATGACGGGCGAGTTCAGCCCCGCCACCGGATCGGATCGGGTGCATCGTCACCCCGCGCGTTGCTTCAGCCAGGCGCGCACGAGCGGCAGCGCAAGCGAAGCCACGAGTAGTGCCCACAAGGTATTGGCGGTGGGCGAGGAAAACAGGATCGCCAGGTCTCCTTCCGAGATGCGCAGCGAGCGCACCAGATATTCCTCGAACAGCGGTCCGAGAATCACGCCGATCAGTATTGCGGTCACATGGTAATCGGTCTTGTGCGCGATATAGCCGATGACGCCGAACACCAGCGCCAGCGCCATGTCGAACTGGTACTGGCGACCGGCGAACGCGGCGACGATGGTCATCAGCACGATCACCGGCACCAAGTAGCTGGTGCCGATCAGCACGATACGCGACATGTACCGCGCCAGCGGCAGGATGGTGAAGATCATGAAGATGTAGGCGACGGCCATCGATATGAACACGCCGTAGGCGATCTCCGGATGGGTGTCAAAGAGCCTCGGTCCCATCACCATGCCGTGGTACTGCAGCACGATCATCATGACCGCCGCGGTGCTACCTCCGGGAACCCCGAGCGCCATCATCGGCACCAGCGTACCCGAGGTGACGCCGTTGTTCGCCGATTCCGGTGCGATCACACCTTCCGGAATTCCGGTGCCATACCGTTGCGGATGTTTGGACCACATGCGCGACTGCTGATAGGCAACGAACGCCGCAATGCTGGCTCCGGCGCCCGGGACGATGCCGATGAACAGGCCGACGAACGATGTCCAGACGATGTGCCACCATCGCGAGGCCGCCATGCGCAGTCCCTCCACGGTGTCGGCCCAGTGCGCGTGCGACGCGCGCCCCTGGCCCTCCTTGCTGACGATCAATTTTGACTCGATCATCACCAGCGCTTCCGAAATCGCGAACAAGCCAATCAGCGCCGGCACCAGCGGAACGCCGTCGTAGAGTTCGAGGAAACCGAAGGTCGCGCGCGGTGTGTTGTAGATGTGATCGGTTCCGATCACCCCGATCAGCAGGCCGAAGAAACCCGCGATCAGGCCCTTCAGCAGGTCCTTCGCCGCGACCACCGCGATCAGGGTCAAGCCGAAGAGCATTACCACCACCATTTCCACTGATCGAAGGTACAGGCCGATCTTGGACAGCCACGGCAGCAGGCCGATGGTCACGAGGGTGCTGATCAGCCCGCCGAACACCGACGCGGTGAAACACAGCACCAGCGCCTGCTGCGCCTGGCCCTTCTGTGTCATCGGATAGCCGTCGATGGTCGTTGCCGCGGCGCCGCCCGTGCCGGGGATCTTGACCAGGATCGCGGGAATACCGCCCGCCAGGTGCGTCGCGCAATACAGCGCGATCATGAATGCGAGCGCCGTGGGCACGGGTACCGCCAGGGTCAGCGGCAGCAGCATGATCAGGGTGTTTTGCGCGCTGAACCCGGGCAGCGCGCCGACGACAATTCCGATCAGGATGCCCGGCACGATCACCCACCACAGGCCGAACTGGGTGGCGAACTGCCCGAGAAGGAAATCCCAGGTCAAAACCCGCGCTCCCTAGGACAACAGCCGAGCAATGAACACCTCGACCGGCCCGCGCGGAAACGCCGCGTCGAGGACGACGATGAACATGACGTAGGCAAAGACCGCCACGCCGAACGAGGTCCAGAAGAGCTGCGCCGGCTTGCGCACCCCCATCAGCACCAGCGCGGCGACCGTCGCGAGGAACAAGGCGAGCGTCAGACCCAGCCAATCCATGGAGAAGATGAACAAGGCGGTAAGCGCCACCATGCCGATGCGTTTGGCGAGCGCTTCACGCGGCCGCAGCAGACGGTCGAAGCCGAAATCTGCCGTGCCGGCCCACAGCCTCAGACCGACGCGCGCCAGCTGGGCGGCGATCAGCAGCAGCAGCACGCCGCCGATCAGCATGCCATTTGCCTTCGCCTCCCACGCCAAATCGGAGATCGAGACGAAGAAATACGCGGCAAAAGCCAGCGCCAGCGCGGGAATGACCAGATCCGCGCCGAGCGGCGCCTTGCTACCCGGCGTTTCGTTTGACGACATTGTTTGACCCCTTGACGATCACGACACAGGCGACGCAGGCGCATACGCCCGCGTCACCGCGGGCTCGCCTACGCCTGCCCGCGCGACCGCGCAATCAACTCTTGCGTTTCGCCGAGAGCAGCGAACGGTATTCGTTCGCCAGTTCAACCATGTGGTTCGCGTATCGCGTGCACAGTGCGCGGTCCCCGTACTGGATGGTCTCGACCGGCGCACCGGTCTTGGCATAGGCCTCCCTGTACGCCGGATCGTCGAACACGGCCTTCGAGGTTTTCTCCAGCAACGCGATGCGGTCCGGCATCTTGTCGATCACCTCGGCATGAACCGCCCAGGAGCGCGACGAAGCCAGCGACGGGATCTTGGTACCGAACACCGCGTTCACCGCCGGCGCGTTATTCGAGTATTTCGCCATCTTGTGTTCGTCATTGAAAATTCCGAGGATGCGCATCCGCTCGCCCGCCGCCGCGACACCGGCGATCGGCAGTGCGCCACAATCGGCTTCCCCATTCATCACCGCGACCATGGTCGGGTTACCGCCGCCGTACGGCACCAAATTGAATTTCGCCCCGACCGCCTTACCCAGTGCAAGCATGCCGATCGAAGCCGGGTGCGGCAGCCTGCTCACCGCGACCGCCACACTGCGCTTCTTCGCCTCGGCGACCACATCCTCGATACGCTTGAACGGGCTGTCCTGGCGCACAAAGACGATGCTGTCATCCACATCGAGCCGGCAGAAGTACTCATAGTCCTGCGGAAAGCGATACTTCGGATTGCGCAGCGCGTACATGATCATTTCCGGGCCCATGTTTCCGAACAGCAGGTTGTGCCCGTCCTTCTCGCGCTTGTGGAGGTATAGCTCGTAGCCCACCTGGCCTGCGGCACCGGGGAAGAAGCTGTATTCGAAATTCGCTTTGAGCAACGGCCCCCAGAAATCGTCGAACACCCGGGCAAGCCGCTCCGCGCCACCGCCCTGGGCGGTCGGGATGACCACCCTCATATTGCGTGACGGGAACGCCTGCGCGCCCGACAAGGGCACTCGACCCATCGCTGCCGCACCCACTGCGCCCGCCAGCAGGCGCCGGCGCTGCAAGCTGAAAGTTCTCATTGGTTCGTTCCTCCCTGGGTCGCCATCATGTATAGACCGCGCATGCAGCAGTGCCGCATGCGCGCAATGCATTATGTCCAAGGAAGAATACGCGGTCAAACCTGAATCCGCGTTAGCGTCGATTCAGCGCGTAGTCATCACCGCACCGAATGCGTCGCGCAGATCGACGAGCGCGGCGCCTGCGTCCGGAACCCGCCGGCCCTTAACGTCCGGCAAGGCGATCGGCGATAATGATGTTCGAGTCGAAATTCGAACCGTCCCACCCGCCCCGTCCCAATCTGGAGCACGCCATGGTCAACCTCTTCGACATTCGCTATCTGCGCGTGGGCACGCCCGATCTGGACGCGGCCATCGAATTCGCGACCAGAATCGTCGGGCTGCAACTGATCGCGCGCGAAGGCAGGCGCGCGTATTTTCGTTCCGACCGCGTAGCGACCCGCGGCGATACTCGCGACTACACGCTGATGTACTTCGAAGGCGACGCGAACGACCATGTCTCGGCGTTCGATATCCTCGACCGCGACAGCCTGGACGCGGCGGCCGCCGAAATCGAGAAGGCGGGCCATCGCGTGCACTGGGGTACTCCCGCCGAATGCGACGAGCGCCGGGTCAGGAATTTCATCGGGTTCCAGGACCCGACCGGCAATAAGCACGAGATCGTCGTGCGTCCGTATCATAGCGGTGTGCGCTACTTCCCTTCACGCGACGCCGGCATCACGCACTTCAGCCACATCGGATTGCGCACCGCGCATGCGTCGCGCGATGAAGCGTTCTGGACGCGGCTCATGAATGCCCGCGTATCGGACTGGATCGGAGACGCTCCGTTGTTGCGCATCCACACGATCCATCATTCGCTGGCGCTGTTCCCGTCCCCGCGTCCGGGGATCCAGCACATCAATCACCAGGTCGA
>JAOUFA010000504.1 GCA_029858545.1 Betaproteobacteria bacterium | reverse complement strand
CAGGCCGTAAAAACGCGCACCGAACACACTCGCAAAATCTTCCAGCCGGTCAAGCGCCCCGGCTTCCTCGAACGCCGTCGCGTACAACTCGAGCGCCGCGTGCGCGGTGTATATTCCCGCGCAGCCGCAGGACGCCTCCTTGGTGTGGCGCGCGTGCGGCGCGCTGTCGGTGCCGAGAAAGAACTTCGGGTTGCCGGAGGTCGCCGCTTCGACGAGTGCCTGGCGATGCTCTTCACGCTTCAGCACCGGCAGGCAGTAATAGTGCGGACGGATGCCGCCGAGAAAAAGCGCGTTGCGGTTCAGCAGCAGATGGTGGGCGGTGATCGTGGCCGCGATGTGGGGTCCGGTCAACTCCACGTAGTGCACCGCATCGCGCGTCGTGATGTGTTCGAGGACGACCTTCAATTCCGGAAATCGCTCGACCAGCGGGCCGAGGGTCTCCTCGATGAAGGCACGCTCGCGATCGAAGACATCGACCACGGGATCGGTGGATTCGCCGTGCACGAGAAGCGGAATACCCAGTTCCTGCATCTTTTCCAGCGCATGAAAGCAGCGCGATAGGCGCGTTACCCCTGCATCCGAATGCGTGGTCGCGCCGGCTGGATAGAGTTTCACGCCGTGCACGTGACCCGAATGCTTGGCGCGTGCGATCATTTCCGGCGAGGTGTCGTCGGTGAGATACAGCGTCATCAGCGGCTCGAAATTCGTCCCGGGAGGCAGGGCGCGCAGGATGTGTTCTCGATACGCGAGTGCCTCTTCCGCGGTGCGAATCGGAGGTTTGAGGTTCGGCATCACGATTGCACGGGAAAAGCGCCGGACGGTATCGGGCAGCACCGCGGCGAGCGCCACGCCGTCGCGCAGGTGCAGATGCCAGTCGTCGGGGCGGGTGATGGTCAGCTTGTCCATGGGCGGATTTTACTGCGGAGAATGAAACCCCGAGGGTAGAGTCTGCGACGCTGCGGGATCGGTCGCGCTCCTTGTGCAACCGATCGGAAATGGGGGGCGTCTGCGCAAGCCAAGTCATCCGCGATGCCCGGATGACCGGCCTCTGCGCGGAGGTTATCGCACCGTCTTCTTTTCCCGTCCGGCCAGCTCAAGCGCCTTTTCGTACAGCTTGTTCTTCGACTCCCCGCTGATTCTCGCCGCAAGCCGTGCCGCCTCGCCGGGCGAGAGCGCCTCGAGCAGCACGGCGAGCACGCGCTCTCCTTCGGCCACTTCCTTGGACGGTTGCGGCGCGCCGGGTCCGAGCACCAGCACGAACTCTCCCTGCTGCCGGTGCTGCTCGGCGCCCAGCCAGGCGTGCGCGGCACCGAGCGGCATGCGCGCGATTTCCTCGAACATTTTCGTCAACTCGCGGGCGATCACGATCTCGCGATCCGCCCCGTAGCGTTCGACGAGGTCCTCGACCGTTTCGAGCACCCGGTGCGGCGCTTCGTAGAAGATCAGCGGCCAGGCGATCTCCAGATCGGCGAGCGCCTTGCGCCGCGCGGCACGCGTCGCCGGCAGGAAGCCCGCAAAAAGAAAACGCTCGGCGGTGTAGCCCGAGGCCGAATACGCCGCGACCGCGGCGTTTGGCCCCGGGATGGGGATCACGCGAAATCCCTCGCGATGCGCCGCCGCGACGAGCAGCGCGCCGGGGTCCGAGATGGCCGGCGTGCCGGCGTCGCTCACGACCGCGACCCGCTTGCCCTGGCGTAGCGCCTCGAGCAGCCGCTCTCCCGCGGAACGTTCATTGTGCGCGTGCAGCGAAAGGGTGTGCGCCGAAATGCCGTGACGCGACAGCAGGCCGCGCGTGGTGCGCGTGTCCTCGCAGGCCACCAGGTCGCACTGCGCGAGCGTTTCGAGCGCGCGCGGACTGGCGTCGGCGAGGTTGCCGATCGGCGTGGCGACGATGTAAAGGGTTCCCTGAGACATGACGTTGAGCGGGGCGAGAATCGCATTCCCGGGTCGTCCGGTCAACGTCGCCGGCGGCTCGGTCGTTGAAGCAGACATGGACAGGAACAATCCCGGAGCACGTGCCGAGGATCTTTGTGCCCGCCTGCTGCGCCGCGCGGGTCTGCGCATCATCGAACGCAACTGGCGCTGTCGCGTCGGGGAGATCGATCTGATCGCGGAGGAGCGAGGCGTGCTCGTCTTCGTCGAAGTACGTCTGCGCCGGAATGCCGCCTTCGGCGGCCCGGCCGAGAGCATCACCAACGGAAAGCGCGAGCGATTGCTCGCCGCCGCGCGTTTCTATCTCGCCGACCGGCCCGCTACGTCCTGCCGTTTCGATGTCCTGCTGCTCGACCGCCTCGATCAGGCACGCACGGAGTGGATTCGCGATGCGTTCGGCGAGTGATCGCGCCCTTGTCGCGCCGGCCTGTGCGTTGACCCGAGATCGGCCGCAGGCGGAAGATCGGTCACCGGTGCCGGGCGAGGTGGTTTGCGGTGTTTCGCGAGGCGCGACCCAACCCGGCGCGATGCGTCGACTTCGAAATGTTCCGCGATCGAGGAGTGTAGAATCCTCGCTGGCGGTTTTCTGCAACCGCGAATACTGCGGAGTCGGTCGAGGGGATGAACGAGCAACTTCCGAAGCGCATCGCCGGACACTTTGCCGAGAGCGCGCAGCTAAAGCTCTCCGCCGCAAGCGAGCTCGCTGCGCCGATCGCGCGCGCGGTGGAATCGATGGTCGCCGCGCT
>JAOUFA010000503.1 GCA_029858545.1 Betaproteobacteria bacterium | reverse complement strand
AGTCCCCGTCCACGACCCTTGCGCCATTTCGGAGGCACAACATGAACGATCCCAAGACCAAGCTTCGTCGGCGTGAGTTTCTTCTCACGCTCGGTGCGGGCGGCGCGGCGACTGCCGCCGTGCTCGCGAGTCCCCTCGCCCGGCAGGCCGGAACACCGGCCGCGACGGCCGAGCCCCGCAGCTCGATCGGCTATCGCGCGAGCGAGCACGTCCGTAACTATTACCGGACCGCGAAGGTCTGAGGAGGCGAGTCATGTTGCTGACCAGGAAGACAGCCGGCCGCGTGGCCCCGCAAACCCGCCTCGCGCGCAGCTTCGCGGGTGCCCAGGCGCAGACGCTCGATCGTCGCGCCTTCCTCAAGCGCTCGGGCGTCACGCTCGGCGCCGGAGCGGTGGCCTCGCAGCTGCCGTTCAACATGATCGAAGGCGCGCAGGCCGCGAAGGACGACGCCGGCGGCGCGATCGAGGTGAAGCGCACGGTGTGCACGCATTGCTCGGTGGGCTGCGCGGTCGACGCCGTGGTGCAAAACGGCGTGTGGATCCGCCAGGAGCCGGTGTTCGAGTCGCCGCTCAACCTCGGCGCGCATTGCGCCAAGGGGGCGGCGGTGCGCGAGCACGGCATCACGCATGACTCGCACCGGCTCAAGTACCCGATGAAGCTCGAGGGCGGCAAGTGGAAGCGCGTCTCCTGGGATCAGGCCTACAGCGATATCGCCGACAAGCTGCTCGCGATCAGGAAGGAAAGCGGCCCCGACGCGATGATGCTGATCGGCTCGTCCAAGCACAACAACGAGCAGTCCTATCTGCTGTGCAAATGGGCACGGCTGTGGGGCAGCAACAACACCGACCACCAGGCACGCATCTGCCATTCGACCACCGTCGCGGGCATCGCCAATACCTGGGGCTACGGGGCGATGACCAACTCGTACAACGACGAACAGAATTCGAAGTGTCTGTTCTTCCTCGGTTCGAACGCGGCCGAGGCGCACCCGGTGTCGATGCTGCACACGCTGCACGCGAAGGAAAACGGCGCCAAGGTGATCGTCGCCGACCCGCGCTATACGCGCACCGCGGCGAAGGCCGACAAGTTCGTGCGCCTGCGCTCGGGCACCGACGTGGCCTTCCTGTTCGGACTGCTGTACCACGTATTCAAGAACGGCTGGGAAGACAAGCAGTACATCCACGACCGCGTCTATGGCATGGACAAGGTCAAGGAAGAGGTGATGGCCAAGTACACGCCCGCGGCGGTCGAGGAGATCACCGGCGTCGGTGAGAAGGAGATGTACGACACCGCGAAGATGCTCTCGGACAACCGGCCGGGCTTCATCATCTGGGCGATGGGCCAGACCCAGCACACCAACGGCAACGCCGTGGTGCGCGCGAGCGCGGTGCTGATGCTCGCGCTCGGCAACGTCGGACGGCCCGGCGGCGGGGCGAACATCTACCGCGGTCACGACAACGTGCAGGGCGCGACCGACATCGGGCCGAACCCCGATTCGCTGCCGGGCTACTACGGCATCGCGCCGGGATCGTTCGCGCACTGGGCGAAGGTCTGGAACGTCGATCTCGATTGGCTGAAGAAGCAGTACGCAAGCGAGGCGATGATGACCAAGCCGGGCATCACCGTGTCGCGCTGGATCGACGGGGTGCTCGAGAAGAACGAGCATATCGACCAGGAGTCGAACGTGCGCGCGGTCGTGTTCTGGGGCCATGCGCCGAATTCGCAGAGCCGCGGCCTCGACATGGTCGAGGCGATGAAAAAGCTCGACCTGATGGTGGTGATCGACCCCTATCCGTCGGCCTCGGCGGCGATGTTCGCGATGGCGAGGAAGGACGGTGCCTACCTGCTGCCGGCGGCGACCCAGTTCGAGTGCGCGGGCAGCGTGACCGCATCGAACCGTTCGATCCAGTGGCGCGAGAAGGTGATCGAACCGCTGTTCGAATCGCGTACCGACCACATGATCATGTACCAGCTCGCGGTCAAGCTCGGATTCGCCGACCAGCTGATCGGCAAGGGCAACGGCAAGCAGAACATCAAGCTGGTGAAGGGCAAGGGCGGCATGGACGAGCCCGACATGGAGGACACGTTGCGCGAGGTGAATCGCGGCACCTGGACCATCGGCTATACCGGCCAGTCGCCCGAGCGCCTGCAGGCCCATATGCGCAACATGCACGTGTTCGACGTGAAGTCGCTGCGCGCGAAGGGTGGCAAGGACGCGAAGACCGGCTACGACCTGACCGGCGATTACTTCGGTCTGCCGTGGCCCTGCTGGGGCACCGCGGCGCTCAAGCACCCCGGTTCGCCGAACCTGTACGACACCTCGCGCCACGTGATGGATGGCGGCGGCAACTTCCGCGCCAATTTCGGCGTCGAGCGCGACGGCGTGAGCCTGCTCGCCGCAGACGGATCGCATTCCAAGGGTGCCGAAATCACGACCGGATACCCGGAGTTCGACCACGTGTTCCTGAAGAAACTCGGCTGGTGGGACGAACTGACCGAGGACGAGAAGAAGCTGGCCGAGGGCAAGAACTGGAAGACCGACCTCTCGGGCGGCATGCAGCGCGTGATCCTGAAGCACGGCTGCTATCCGTTCGGCAACGCGAAGGCGCGTGCGCTGGTGTGGAACTTCCCGGATGGCGTGCCGCTGCACCGCGAGCCGCTGTACTCGCCGCGCCCGGAC
>JAOUFA010000084.1 GCA_029858545.1 Betaproteobacteria bacterium | reverse complement strand
TAGTACGAGTAAGTCACTTCCGTGCGGTCGAGCGTCACCATCTCGAATTTCTCATCCGCCCGGTAGACGGTCTCGGTTCCGGTGCCGGTGAGAAGATTCTTCAGCTTCATCTTCACCACCGAAGCATTGCGGCCGGACTTGCTGAATTCCGCCTTCAGCACGACTTGGGCGTCCTTGCCCACCATGATCACGTTGCCCGCCCGGATTTCCTGTGCAATCTTCACTTGTGCTCCTGAATGCCAATAGAATTAGAAAGCCGGGCATTCTAGCCGTTCCGCGCAAAAACGAGCCAGATTCGTTGCCAGGTCGCCCGCTGCGGCGGCACGCGAAGCCCAATTGCGCGCATGGCGGCGCAGTTCACCCGGAAGTTGACCGTTGTGCGCGGCAAGCGCAGTCCAGGCGCGGGCGATCTCCGCCCGCCGCGGGCCGGCTGGGCCCGCTTGCGCCGCATTCCAGACCCGAAACAGGTTGCGCAGCGCCGCGGCCGGTTTCGCATCCAGTCCGACACAATACAGATCGAGAAAGGCCTCCAGCTTGGCGAGGTGCGCCCCGCCTGCCTGGGGGTAGAGCTGCCATACGAATGCCCGCTCGGCCCATTGCGCCCTCACGAACGAATCCTCGCCGCGCACGAAATTCCAGTCCGCCGCCCAGAGCAGTTCGTCGTAGCGGTCCTGCGGCAGGAAAGGCAGGAAGCGGACTTCCAGCGAACCGCGTCGCAGCGATCGCCCGGCAAGCGGCGCGGCGGCCGAACCCGCGGCCCCCATGAACGCCGCCACCGCGGGTTCGAGGCGGCTCGTCGGCACCGCGGCCAGGATCGGCTCGGCTCCCCGGACCCAGACCTCCAGCAGTTCGTCGATCGGCGCCTGCTCGTAGCCGAACAGCGTGACCAGGGTCGTTCCCGCAGGCGGTGGCGCAAACCCGGCATCGCGCCACAATGCCGTTTGGCGCCCCGGGTCGGCGAGGAATGCCTGCCGGCGCTGATCGAGTCCGGTTTCGCGCAACAGGCCACCCGATTGGGCAGTGAAACCCGGAAAGAAGAAATGGCGCCGTAGCGGCAACCGCGGATGCGGCGAGGGCAGGCCATGATGGGTCGCCACCCACGGCTCGGCGCTCAGATACTCGAGCACGATCCACAGCGAACGACCGCCGGGTTCGGCCTCGCGCCTGACCATGGCCTGCGTATAAACCTCGGGAAGACCCCCGCCGAAGGCGTCCACGGCCACCTCGGCGGGTGCGCCGAAATCGGCGTCGGCGCGAAGATGCACGATCTCGATCCCGGCGCGGGACTGGTGCGGCGCATCGGTCCGCAGTTCCGGCACGAGTGTGCGCAGCGCATTCAGATCATCGATCCAGAGGCGCACCGACGGCCGCGCGGGCAACTCGGCGAGCCCGCGCGAGAGCCGCCAGCACACCGCGGCATCGCCGAAGTTGTCGACCACATGACAAAACACGTCGTAGGAGCGCGCCACCGGATGATCTCGCGATGTCGGCGCTGAACAGGCGCAGCGCCATTGACGGAGAGATGGTACATCGGCGGGCGTCGGTCTTCCTGGCTCGGTGCCCGGGGAGCGCTTTGACGCGCGGCGCCGAGCGCGCAATCGGGTTTCCAATCTGTTTTTCGCCGATAATCGGGCGCAATGTCATTTCGCGTGCTCATGCAAATTGTTGCGCTCGGCTCCCGTGTCGCCCGCCGCTGACGGACTCCTCTGCGCGCCGCTCGCGATCGTCGATCTCGAGACTACCGGCGCGAACGCCGCCTACGACCGCGTCACCGAGATCGCGGTCATCGAGGCGCGCCTCACCCCCGGCGGCGGTGAGGTGAGCGCCGAATGGTCGACGCTCGTCAATCCGCAGACCACGATCCCACCGGCCATCCAGGCGCTCACCGGCATCACCAACGCAATGGTCGCCGGCGCGCCGAGTTTCGCCGAGCTGGCGCAGGCCCTGCACGAACGGCTCGCGGGGCGGGTGCTGGTCGCGCACAACGCGCGCTTTGACTACGGCTTCCTGAAGAGCGAGTTCGAGCGCGCCGGGCTGCGCTTCGAGGCGCGCAGCCTGTGCACGGTGAAGCTCTCGCGCCGGCTCTATCCCGAGCATGCGCGCCACAATCTCGACAGCCTGATGACGCGTCACGACCTGAGCTGCCGGGCGCGCCACCGCGCGCTCGGCGATGCCGAGGTGGTCTGGCAGTTCCTGCTGCGCGCCGCCGCGGAACACGGCGAGGAGGTGTTCGCCGCGGCGGCCCAGCAAACCGTCAAACACACGACCCTGCCGCCGCACCTCGCGCGCGCCGAGATCGACGCGATCCCCGACGCGCCGGGCGTGTACATCTTTCGCGGCGAAGGCGGCCTGCCGATCTACGTCGGCAAGAGCGTCAAGCTGCGCACGCGCGTGCTCGCGCACTTCGCCGACGACATCCGTTCGGCGAAGGCAATGCAGCTCGCGCGCGAAGTGCGTCGCATCGAATGGCGGCGCAGCGCGGGAGAATTCGGCGCGCTGCTCGCCGAAGCGCGCCTCGTCAAGGAACTCGCGCCGGCGTTCAACCGCCGGCTGCGCCGCGCGCACAGTCTGTGCGGATTTTCCCTCGTTACGCTTGACGAGGCGGCGGGCGATCCGGCGAAGACCCTGCGCCTGGTCGGTGCCGGAGACTTCGATGCCGGCGTGCTGCCACGGCTGCGCGGCGTATTCCGTTCCGAGCGCGCGGCGCTCGCGGCGCTGCGCGAACTCGCCGACGAACACCGACTGTGTCTGCAGTCGCTCGGCTTTGGCGAAGCGGGTTCGCGCCGCGGCGCCTGTTTCCGCCATCAGCTCCGGCAATGCGCGGGACTGTGCGCCGGTGCCGAAGGAACCGAAACGCACCACGCGCGCGTCGCGCTCGCGCTCGCGAGCCTGCAAAGCCTCGCCTGGCCGTATCGCGGCCCGATCGGTCTACGCGAGCACGATGCGGAGCAAGATCGCGGCGAACTGCATGTCATCGACCAATGGCGCCACCTCGGCACGGTTCGCTCGGAGGCGGAACTCGGCGAACTGCTGCACGACGCGGCAATCGCGCCCTTTGATCTCGACCAGTATCAGATCATCGCGCGCCAACTGCGAAAGACCGGCGCCAGGGTGGTCGATCTGGCGCCGCTGGCGCGCGCCGGCTGACGATGCACTGCGAGTTGCTGATTCCCACGCTGTTGGCGCCGAACGAAGCAATCGGCGATCTGCGCCTGCCGGCGCTCGAACTGCTGCTCGCGCGCGCGCGGCGCACGAATTCCGATGAGGAGGAAAGCGCCGGGAGCTGGCTGGCGCGCGCCTTTCTGCGCGACGAGGGGCCGCTGCCCGCGGGCGCGTTGACTGTGCTCGCCGATGGCGGCGAGGGCCACGTCGAACCCGCCGAGGCGCTCTGGCTGCGCGCCGATCCGATCCATCTCGGCATCGAGGGCGGGCATGCGACGCTGGTGCCGAGCGCGGCGCTGGGGATTTCGCGCGACGAAGCGGCATCGCTGTGCGAAACGCTGAATGCGCACTTCGCCGGCGAGATGACGATCCATCCGCTGCACGCGGAATGCTGGAGCGCGCGGCTCGACGCGCCGATCGCGCCGCCCGTGGCGCGCTCGCCGCTGGAACTCGCGCGACTCCCGATCAAGGAACATCTGCCCACGGGCGAGGCGGCGCAGCGCTGGCACGGCCTGCTCAATGAATCGCAAATGCTGCTGCACAACCATCCAGTCAACGCGGCGCGCGAGACGCGCGGCGCCCCGGCGATCAACTCGCTCTGGTTCTGGGGCGCGGGCCGGCTGCCCGAACACGCTGCAACGCACTGGCAGTCGGTGACCGCCGACGACCCGGTCGCCGCCGGCCTCGCGCGGCTCGCGGGCGTCGTGCGGCGCACGCTGCCGCACGACGCCGCCAAGTGGCTTGCCGGCGCGCCCGCTGCCGGCGTGCACCTGCTCATGCTCGATGCGCTGCAGGCGCCGCAGGCACTCGGCGACCTGCAGGCTGCCGCCGAACGTCTGCGCGAACTCGAGGATCGCTGGTTCGCGCCGCTTTACGCCGCGCTGCGCGCGGGACGTCTCGGCATGATCACGCTGCGGCTGCCCGATGCCGGCGGCGCGTCCTACGAGGTGACGCGCGCCGATTTGCGCCGCTTCTGGCGCCGCGCACGACCGCTCGCCACTTACCTGCGCGACTGAGCGATGCGCATCGTCGAACGGCGCTACGCCGACAAGGACCGCCAGGCGCTCATCGCCTCGGGCGTGCACCCGGTGCTCGCGCGCCTGTTCGCCGCGCGCCGCATCCGCAGCAGCGCCGAACTCGATACCTCCGTCGAGCGACTGATCGATCCGGCACGCCTCACCCACGCCGCGCAGGCGGCGCGCCTGCTCGCCGACGCGATTGCCGCGGACCGGAAACTGCTGATCGTCGCCGATTACGACGCCGACGGCGCGACCGCCTGCGCGCTCGGCGTGCGCGCGCTGCGCGCGATGGGGGCGAAGGTCGACTATCTGGTGCCCGATCGCTTCGTACTCGGCTACGGACTCTCTCCCGAACTGGTCGATCTTGCCGCGCAGCGCGCGCCCGACCTGCTGATCACGGTCGACAACGGTATCGCGAGCATCGAGGGCGTGGCGCGTGCGAATGAACTGGGTATCGCGACGCTCGTCACCGACCACCATCTGCCGGGCGACGCCCTGCCCGCGGCCGCGGCGATCGTCAATCCCAACCAGCCGGGCTGCGCTTTTCCCTCGAAGGCGCTTGCCGGCGTCGGCGTAATGTTCTACGTGATGCTCGCGCTGCGTGCCGAGTTGCGCGCGCGGGGCGCGTTTCGCGAGGGCGCCGGGCCGAATCTGGGCGCGCTCACCGACCTGGTGGCGCTCGGCACCATCGCCGACGTGGTGCCGCTCGATGCGAACAATCGCATCCTCGTCGCGCAGGGGCTCAAGCGCCTGCGCGCGGGCAAGGCGCAGGCGGGCCTCGCCGCGCTGCTCCGGATCGCCGGGCGTGACCCCCGCGCGGCGACGAGCCTCGATCTGGGGTTCATCGCCGGACCGCGCCTCAATGCCGCGGGGCGGCTCGCGGACATGGGCCTTGGCATCGAATGCCTGATCACTGACGATGCGGCGCGCGCGGCGAACATCGCGCAGCAGCTCGAACGGCTGAACCGCGAACGCCGCGCGATCGAGGCCGGCATGCTCGACGAAGCGCGCGCGGCGGCGGAATCGCTCGCCGCGCGCGATACCGAGCCGCGCGCTGCGTACAGTTTCTTCGAGGCGGGCTGGCACCAGGGCGTGGTCGGCATCGTCGCCTCGCGGCTGCGCGAACGCCTGCACCGGCCGGTGGTCTGCTTCGCTCCGGCCGCCGCTTCCGCGGATGCGGGAGCCAACGCGGGACTGCTGCGCGGCTCGGGTCGTTCGGTGCCGGGCTTCCATCTGCGCGACTGCCTCGATCTGGTCGCCAAGCGCTCGCCCGGACTGATCCTGCGCTTCGGCGGCCATGCGCAGGCCGCGGGCCTGACGCTGCGCGAGGCGGACCTTGGGCGCTTTACCGAGAGCTTCGAGCGCGCCGCCGCCGAAACCGCCTCGGCCGAGGCGTTCGCGGCAGTGCTCGAAACCGACGGAGAACTTGACCCCGCCTATTACACGATCGACGTCGCGCGCCTGCTGGACGAGCAGATCTGGGGTCAGGGCTTTCCGCGACCGGTATTCTGCGATACATTCAATGTCGAGGCGCAGCGCGTGGTCGGGGAGCGTCATCTGAAGCTCAAACTCGTCAAGGATGGCCGCCGCATCGAAGCGATGCGCTTCGGCTCGCTCGATGCGCTGCCCCCCCGCGTACGCGCCGCCTATCGCCTGACGATCAACGAATTCAACGGGATGAAGAGCGTGCAACTGAACGTCGAACATTTCGAGGCGGCCGACGCGCGTTGAGCCGCCGTACCCATCACCGAACGGGATCCGCCGCCATGAACCAAATACCGCGCCTGCTGTGGGCCGCCGTCATGCTGAGCGCCGCCTGCGCGGCGCACGCCGAAGACCTGTTGCCCTCCAAGAACGCCGGCCCCTATGTACCCTCGCCGCAAAGCGTGGTCACCGACATGCTCAAGCTCGCGGAGCCCGGTCCGGGCGACTTCGTCATCGATCTCGGTTCGGGCGACGGTCGCATCGTGCTCACCGCGGCGAAGGTATTTGGCGCGCGCGGCTTCGGCGTCGAGATCAAAGACGACCTGGTGACCCTCGCCAACGAGGCAGCGCTCAAGGAAGGCATCGCCGATCGCGTGAAATTCCTCAAGCAGGATCTGTTCAAGACCGATATCTCGCAGGCGACGATACTCACCATGTACCTGCTGCCCGACACGGTGAACCTGCTGCGCGAGAAGCTTCTCAAGGAACTGCGCCCGGGCACGCGCATCCTGTCGCACGACTACCCGCTCACCGGCTGGGTGCCGGAGAAGTACGTGCACATGGATCTCGAAGACAAGGTGCAGATCAGCGGCGTCACGACGACGCTGATCTACCTGTACATCGTGCCGGCGAGGATCGAGGGCACGTGGACCGCGCGGCTGCCGTCGCTAAGCACCCGGCCGGTGACGATCGAACTCAAGCAGCGCCTGACGCAGATTTCGGGCAGCGCGCGAATCGAAGGCCGCAGCGTGCAGTTGGAGGAAGCGAGGCTGCGGGGCGACCGCATCAGCTTCAAGCTTGCCGGACGCAAAGGCGAGTACAGCGGACAGGTGAAAGGCGGCGCGATCGACGGCACGGTCGACACAGGCACCGCCCGAAAGGGCAGCTGGAGCGCGTCGCTCGGTCGCTGAGAGGCGCGCGAGGTCCGCACCGCACCACCCGTTCCGGCCGCCGCGATGCGTACGCCGCTCGCGGGGCAACGGCAGGCGATTCAGATGCCGCGGCCGGCGCCGAATTCCCGGCGCATCCCCTTGAGAATCGAGATCGCCTGCGCGACCACCGACTCCTGGCCGTCGTTGGTCAGAATGGTGAAGCTGACGCGCAGATCGGCTAGCGACAGCATGCCCTGCGTCATGAACCTGTACTCGCCCGGCAGCGGAGCACGATCGGTCGCCGAAAAATACGCGCCGAAGCCGTCCGTGCCGCCAAAACTGTGCACCGCCAGCTCGTGCTCGACTGCCTGAGTCCGCACGCGTCCCGCGGCGGCGGCAACGCGCCGGCGCAGGGCATCCCGCGTAAGCTTTGGCGCATCCGCCTGCGGTGCCCAACCCGGGGTGATGAGAACCGCGAACTTCTCGCCCGATGCGGGCCGCAGCCCAATCGTCGGTGGCAGCTCGCCTGCGGCGCGCCGCACCCGATCGACCCATCCCTCCGGTACCTGGAGCAGCACGAAACCCCGCTCGCCCACGGCATAGCGCTGCTCACCCGCGGCGCTCGCGTCGCCCAGGGCGGCCCAACACAGCAGCGATGCGGCAAGCAGTCGTTTCATGAACCGGTCTCCGCGCAATTGCCTCGAGCCGCGCGTGGTGCGGAAAACACCGAGGCCACCGCGATCCGAAGCCGGCAGTCTAATCGAGCGCCATCCCCCTGAACAGGCGAAGCTGGCGCGGAAACCGGTTTCATTTCGGCCCGTCTATCGTGCGAAACTTCGGGTATGGAGAGAAAACGCGTCAATTCCTCGCGCCTGCGCTCGGTGGGCTATGACGAGAAGAACCAACTGCTGGAGGTCGAGTTGTCGAACGGCCAAGTCTGGCAGTACTCCAGGGTCTCGCCCGAAGTCTACCGCCGCTTCAGCGCGGCGCCCAACCCGACCAGCTTCTTTGACGACCGCATCGCCGAGGAATACTCCAGCCGCCGGGTGTGACGTCGGACCGCGAGATGGTTGACGGCAGCAAAGCGCAGTTCGATCAAATTGAGAAACGCTCAAGCAGGCGCCAGCCGGCCAAACGCCGCGGCGCCCTTACACCAGCCCTCGGTCGACCAGTTCCTGCTTGAGATAGGCGTAATAGATCGGCGCGGCGATCACTCCCGCCAGGCCGAAGGCCGCCTCCATCACGAGCATCACCAGCAGCAGTTCCCAGGCGCGCGCGCGGATTTGCGAGCCGACGATGCGCGCGTTGAGCAAGTACTCGAATTTGTGGATCACCACCAGATACGCGAGCGATGCCACTGCGACGGAAGGCGAAGCGGCGAAGCTCACGACGACGATCGCGGTATTGGAAATCAGATTGCCGATCACCGGCAGCAATCCGGCGACGAAAGTGATCGCGATGAGGGTCTTGGTAAACGGCAGGTGCACGCCGAATAGCGGCAGCGCCGCGGCGAGATACAGCGCGGTGAATACGGTATTGAGCGCCGAGATGCGCACCTGGGCGAACACCACGCGCCGAAACGACTCGCCCAGGCGTGCGGCGCGCTCGATGAGCGCCGCCGCGAGCGGTCTTCGGGTAGACGCGGCAACCGCCTCGCGCAGCGCGATCACCGCGCCGATCACCAGACCGACCAGCACATGCGCGAAAGCGCGCCCCGCCTCGGCGCCGGCGAGCCGCAGCTCCGGCGCATGCTCGCGCAACCAGTACGAGAGCGCTTCGCGCAACTCGTCCGCGCCGCTGGGCAAAGACTCGACCATCCACTCCGGCAGCGCCCCGCGCGTGCTCTCGACGATTTCCGCCATCTTGCGCAGCAGCGCCATCAGGTTGCCGGCGTCGCTGCGCAGGAACGCCGCCGCGCCGATGATCGCCGCGGCGAGCACGCCGACCACCAGCGTCGCGATCACGGCCACCGCCGCGACGCGCGCGCGCGATCCGGAAACGCGCCGTGGCAGGAGCTGGGCGATGACGTGCACCAGTTCATAGACCAGCAATCCGGCAAGCAGCGCCGGCAGCAGATGCAATCCGAGAACCAGCGCGAGCGACGCCGCGGCGAGACACCACGACGCGACTTCGGCGAGCGACGCCTTCCGGTCCGTCATCGCGTCAATATGACCGCATCGGGCTCGCCGCCGGCGAAGGCCTCGATCGAACCGATCGGGTACACCGTTTCACCCGCCTCGCCCAGCAGCCGCGCCGCCGCCACCGCGTGCTCGGGCGCAAGCGCGACCACCATGCCGATGCCGCAGTTGAACACGCGGTGCATCTCCCCTTCGTCGATTTCTCCCTCGCGCTGCAGCCACTGAAAGAGTTGCGGACGCGGCCAGGATTTCGCATCGATCACCGCGCGCGTTCCGGCGGGAAGCATGCGCGGCACATTGCCGACCAACCCGCCACCCGTGATGTGCGCGAGGCCCTTGACCGGCAGGCTCGCGATCAGCGCGAGCACCGACCTGACGTAGATGCGCGTCGGCTCGAGGATCGTCTCGCCCAGGCTGCGGCCGTGGAACTGCGCATTGAGATCGGGCTTCGCACGCCCGATGATTTTGCGCAGCAGCGAATAGCCGTTGGAATGCGCACCGCTCGACGCGAGCCCGAGCAGCACGTCGCCCGGGACGATCGTGCTCCCGCCGATGATGCGGTCCTTCTCGACCACTCCGACGCAAAAGCCCGCCAGGTCGTATTCTCCCACCGGATACATGCCGGGCATTTCGGCGGTTTCGCCGCCGATCAGCGCGCAGCCGGCCAGTTCGCAGCCGCGCGCGATTCCCTGGATCACCCGGGCGGCGACGTCCTTTTGCAGTTTTCCGCAGGCATAGTAGTCGAGAAAGAACAGCGGCTCGGCGCCCTGCACGAGCACGTCGTTGACGCTCATCGCGACCAGATCGATACCGATCGTATCGTGGCGATCGAGCGCGAAGGCGAGCTTCAGTTTGGTGCCGACCCCGTCGGTGCCCGACACGAGCACCGGCTGGCGATACTTTTTCGGAATCTCGCACAGCGCGCCGAAGCCGCCGATTCCGGCGAGCACTTCGGGACGCATGGTGCGCCGGGCGAACGGTTTGATCGCCTCGACGAGTTCATCGCCGACATCGATATCGACGCCGGCTTCGCGGTAGGAAAGGCCATTCGACATGGGGCGGGTTCGCGCGCGGGCGCGTCCAAGGGTTTGCGAGAAAGCCGGGCATGGCGTGCTACAGTGGCGCGCCGACGCCCGAGAAACTTGCCGGAATTTTACCGTAGATGGCCAACCCGGTCTCCACCACCGAGACGCCGCGCGTCGGAATCGTCTCGGGCGCCGTCTTGTCCGCCAACCCTCCCCGATGCGTCAACTCGCTCTTGCACTGAGTCAGTCCCCCGAGCCGAGCCTCGACAATTTCGTCGCCGGGCCAAACTCCGAGCTGATCGAGCGCCTGCGCAAGACGGCGAGCGGTGCCGGCGGCGAGGCGATCGTCTACCTCTGGGGCGAGCCGGGCAGCGGCCGCACGCATCTTCTGCGAGCGACCGTGGCCGCCGCACGCGACGCGGTCTACGCGAGGGCCGACGCCGATTTCGCCGCACTCGGCGCCACGCTGATCGCGGTGGACGACGTCGGTCAGCTCGACGACGCCCGCCAGATCGCCCTGTTCAACCTTATCAATCGCGCGCGCGACTCGGGCGGAACCGTGCTTGCCGCGGGCACCGAGCCGCCGGCGCGCCTCGCGCTGCGAGACGACCTGCGCAGCCGGCTCGGCTGGGGACTCGTTTACCGTTTGCATGCCCCCGACGACGCGGACAAGGCGCGTTACCTGCGCGAGGAGGCGGGCAGGCGCGGTCTCGACCTGCCGGACGAGGTGGTGGACTATTTGCTGGCGCGCCTGCCGCGCGATCTGCGCTCGCTTGCCGCGATCGTCGATCTGCTCGACAGGCACTCGCTCGAAAGGGGCCGCGCAGTGACCCTGCCGCTCGTGCGCGACGCCCTGCGCGATGAGCCCGGAGGCATCTGAAACACACCCTTTTCCGCCCCGCCGCGATATCGCGGGCCGCTACTGGCGAGCGGAGCATTCAGCCGGGTTTTCGAGTAGATTCTCGCTGTATCCCGTCCACAGACAGCCATGGCGAACCACGAAACCGTCTCCGCGACCGACGCCGTCCGCATTCTCGTCGTCGAGGACAATGCGCACATCGCCTTTCTGGTGAAATTCATCCTCGAACGCGAGGGCTACCGGGTGGTGCATGCCGCCGACGGCCGCGCCGCGGAAACCGAGATCAACGCCGAGCCGGTGGCGCTGGTGGTGCTCGATGTGATGCTGCCCTTCTTCGACGGATTCGAGCTGCTCGCGAAGATTCGCGCCCGACCCGAATGGGCGGGGGTGCCGGTCATCATGCTCACCGCCCGGTCGCAGGAGTCGGACATCGTACGCGCGCTCGATGCCGGGGCGAGCGATTACATGGTCAAGCCCTTCCAGCCCG
>JAOUFA010000501.1 GCA_029858545.1 Betaproteobacteria bacterium | reverse complement strand
GCTTAGCGGCAAATGGTCCTTCGTGGTAAGTCGGCGAATCAATCGGCCCGACGGAGAATTCGCGGGGGTCGTCAGCGTCGCACTGAACCCGTTTTACTTCTCCGATTTCTACCGCCAGGTGGATCTGGGTCGCCTCAGCATGGTGGGGTTGCTCGGCCTGGACGGGATCGTGCGCGCGCTCTACCGGCAGGGACGCAAGGAGGGTGAACTCGGCCAGGATGTGCGCGAGTGGTCGGTGTACAAGAACCTGGCCGCCGCCCCCCACGCCACCCTCACCGCGGTCTCGGAAATCGACGGCGTGCGCCGCATCGTGAGCTACCGCAGCCTCAAGGACTATCCGCTGGTCGTCGCGGTCGGCGTTGCCGAGGCGGAGGCGCTCGCCGAAGTCGACGACCGGCGAGCGCTCTACCTTCGCGTCGCCATCCTCGCCAGCGTGTTCGTGTTCGCCGCGGCGGCCGGCCTGATCGTGCTGTTGACCCGGCAGCGACGCGCCGCCCAGGCCGCGCAACGCGCGCACGGCGCGCAAATGACCGAACTCCAGCGGGCGCACGAGCGACTGCGCGAGAGCGACCAGCGGCTGCAACAAGCGGTGCGCGTCGCGGACATCGGCATTTTCGATCACGATCATCGCGCGGCGACCATCTACTGGTCACCCGAACTGCGGAAGATCTACGGCGTGACGCCCGAGGACGAAATCACCGTGGCGGGCTTTATCTCGCGCCTCGTGCCCGAGGACCGCGAACGCATCAGCGCCGCCGTGACGCGCGCGCACGACCCCGCCGGCGACGGCTCCTTCGATGTCGAGCATCGCGTTGTGCGCAGCGACGGGGAGCTGCGCTGGCTCGCGACGCGCTCGCGCACCGTGTTCGAAGACGCGGGCGCAGCACGCCGCCCCGTGCGTTCCTTCGGCGCAGTGATCGACATCACCGAGCGCAAACGCACCGAACAGGAGTTGCAGAGATTACTCGAGCACGAGCAGATCGTTGCGCGCACCGACAGCCTGACCGGCCTGCCCAATCGCGTGCTGTTTCAGGATCGCCTGCGACAGGCGATCGCGAGCGCCACGCGCGACGCCACCCGGCATGTCGCGGTTCTCCTCATGGACCTGGATAATTTCAAGGATATCAACGACACGCTGGGTCACCCTGCCGGCGACCAGGTACTGGTGCAGATCGCGCGGCGGCTTGCCCAGACGCTGCGCGAAGAGGATACGTTCACGCGACTCGGCGGCGACGAGTTCGCGGTGCTGCTCCCGGTGGTCAGCACGCCGCCGTCCAATGTGGAAAACGTCGTACAAAAGCTCATCGCCGCGCTCGCTGAGCCGGTTCTGTACCAGGACCGGGAGCTGTATGTCGGCGCAAGCATCGGCATCAGCCTGTACCCCGAGCACGGCGAGGACGCCGCGACCCTGGTCGCGCATGCCGACATCGCGATGTATTCGGCGAAATCCCGGCGCCTCAGCCACCTTTTCTACGATCCGGCGATGGACTCCGGCGTCGGCGCGCGGCTGCAACTTTCGAACGAATTGCGCCACGCGATCGAGCGCGGCGAGCTGTTCCTCGAATTCCAGCCGAAGATCGACCTGGCGAGCGGCCGCGCGGAGGGCGCCGAGGCACTGGTGCGCTGGCAGCACCCGGAGCGCGGTCGCGTCGAACCGGTCGAGTTCGTATCTCTCGCCGAACGCTCCGGGCTGATTCATGCGCTCACCGACTGGGTGATCGAGCGGTCCATCGCCTGCTGCCGGGGCTGGCGCGAGCGGGGACATGACCTGCATGTCGCGGTCAACATCTCCGGGCACACCCTGGCCGATGCGCGGTTCGCCGAGCGCGTGATGCGCGCGCTGGCGAGTTCGGGGCTGCCCGCGCATTGCCTGGAACTGGAGATCACCGAGAACACCCTGATGAGCGACATCGACTACGCGGGGCAGGTTCTCGACACGCTCTACGAGCGGGGCGTACGCGTTTCGATCGACGATTTCGGCACCGGGTATTCGTCGCTCGCCTATCTGAAGCGGCTGCCGCTGCACGCGCTCAAGATCGATCAGTCCTTCGTGCGCGACATGGCGCGCGACGGCAACGACGCGGCGATCGTGCGTTCGATCATCGACCTCGCGCACAACCTCGGCCGCAATGCGGTGGCCGAAGGCGTCGAGGACAAGAGCGCGCTCTCCCTGCTGGAACTGTACGGTTGCGACAGCGCGCAGGGCTTCTTCCTCGGCCGGCCGCTCGCCGACGAGCAGTTCCAGGCGTGGCTCGCCGAGCGCGCGGACTGAGCGGCGCCGCGCTGCCGCGCACTTGACCCGACGCGCACGCCGATAGCATCATTGCCGGGCTCACTCATGAGACTTGGATAGAGGTGTTCCCATGAAAGTCGTCCTTCGCCGCCTGCTGGTCCTGCTGCCGTTGTTCTCATGCCCGGCGTTCGCGCAGGAAAGGAACGACCGGGACGAGTTCGAATCCTTCAAGCGCGGCGCGAAGCAGGAGATCGAACGCGACGAGGATGCGTATCGGAACTACAAGGCGGAGACCACCGCGCAATTCAAGCGCTATGTCGAGGAGCAGCGCCGCGAATTCAGAAAGTACGTCGCGGGCATCGAAGGCAAATGGGGAACCGAAGGGGTCCGCACCAGCACGCAAAAGGATTACGTCGGCTACGACAAGGATTTCACGCAGCGCAGGATCGTGG